>JAGUWA010000134.1 GCA_020062605.1 Parvibaculum sp.
GAGGTCGCCAATTTCACGCCGAAACCTGCGCCCGTGCCGGTGCCCGATTTCAGCTTCGAGGGCGCCTCCGGCGAGAAGCTCGACCTCGGCCATTTCCGCGGCAAGCTCGTCCTCCTCAACCTCTGGGCCACCTGGTGCGGCCCCTGCCGGGAGGAAATGCCCGAGCTCGACCGGCTCCAGGCGGAGCTCGGCAGCGACCGTTTCGAGGTCGTGGCGATCAGC
This sequence comes from Parvibaculum sp., assembly GCA_020062605.1. Taxonomy (GTDB): domain Bacteria; phylum Pseudomonadota; class Alphaproteobacteria; order Parvibaculales; family Parvibaculaceae; genus Parvibaculum. Next base: position 223 of record JAGUWA010000134.1, read on the forward strand.
GTGGACCGGGAGGGGGAGGCTCTTGCCCGCGATTTCCTCGAAAAAGTCGGGGCAAGGAGCCTCGGCTTCTATATCGACCCGACGGCCAGGGCCAATTTCACGCTCGGCGCCTTCGGGCTGCCTACGACGCTCCTCATCTCTCCGCAGGGCGAGGAAATTGGCCGCATGGTCGGTCCCGCGCCCTGGGCGAGCGAGGATGCCAAGGCCTTCATCGAGGAAGCCCTCAGGCTTTACGCGCCTTCACCGAATAGCTGAGCGGCAGGCGGGGGCTTCCTAAGTGCCGGGCTGATCCGCCCTCGCCACGAACATGGCGCCGATAACCTGCACGGGCTCCGTGCCGCCCGCCGTCATGGGAACCGAGAGGCAGTGCCCGACGAGGTAGAGGCGCTCCGAGGCCGCGAAGGGCACGTTCACGAAGACGGGCTTGCGGCCGAAAAACGCCTTCTGCGTGGCGTAGGTCCAGCGCTGCTGCACCGAACCCGGGTTGCGGCTGGAATAGGCGGCGCTTTCTTCCGCGAATTCCGAGAGAAGTTTGCCCGTCCGCTCCTCGCCCAGAAGCTCGACAAGGGCCGTGCCGAAAAGCCGCGTGCGGAAATCCCTGCCGCCGTCGACAGCTTCGGTGATGATCATGTTGGGCATGAAGCGCGCGATCTCGACGGGATCGATATCCGCGCGGTCCATCAATTCGCGGCTGCCGCGCTTGCGCTCGAAATAGACCGCGAGTTCGCGCACCGAGGGGTGATCCGGTGCGTCGATGAATTCCGGTTCGTCGGTAATCTTCCGCGCGCGTTCGCCGCGCTCGAAACTGTCGCCCATTTCAGTCCCTCGCATGCACTTCAAGGCGCATTTGAAAGGCATCATGCACAGCCTGGGTTAATGAATTCGCCAGCAGTTCGTTTCAGGAACGTAACGCTTCCGGCGATTTCATCGGCCGGTCTTACCGGGTCGGAACGGGCTTCTCGCCGCGATAGTCGTAGAAGCCGCGCTGCGTCTTGCGGCCGAGCCAGCCCGCCTCGACATATTTCACGAGCAGCGGGCAGGGCCGGTATTTGGAATCCGCGAGCCCGTCATAGAGCACCTGCATGATCGACAGGCAGGTATCGAGGCCGATGAAATCGGCAAGCTGCAGGGGCCCCATCGGATGGTTCGCGCCGAGCTTCATCGCCTTGTCGATGCTTTCGACCGAGCCCACGCCCTCATAGAGCGTATAGACCGCTTCGTTGATCATCGGCAGCAGGATGCGGTTCACGATAAAGGCCGGGAAGTCCTCCGCATTCGCCACCTTCTTGCCCAGCGACCCGGCGAAACCCTGGATCAGGTTGAAAGTCGTGTCGTCGGTCGCGATGCCGCGCACCAGCTCGACGAGTTCCATCACCGGCACCGGATTCATGAAGTGCATGCCCATGAAGCGTTCGGGCCGGTCGGTCGATGCGGCGAGCCTCGTAATCGAGATCGAGGAGGTGTTGGTGGCGATCAGCGCGTCCTCGCGCAGATGCGGACAGAGTTCGGCGAAGATCTTGCGCTTCACCTCTTCGTTCTCGGTCGCCGACTCGATCACGATATCGGCGTCGTCGAAGTTTTCCATGCTCTGTGCGCCGCTGATCCGCGCGAGCGCGGCGTCGCGCTGCTCGACAGTGATGCGTTCGCTCGAAACCTGCCGGGACATATTGCCGTCGATGGTCGCGAGCCCGGCTTCGATGCGCTCGCGCGAGACGTCGTAAAGCGCGACGTCGTAGCCCGCCAGCGCGCAGACATGCGCGATACCGTTGCCCATCTGCCCGGCGCCGATCACGCCTACCTTGCGAAATTTCATAACTCGAAACCTGTGGCTTTCCGGCTCCCGCGGGGAGCCCCTTCGCCTGTGAAAGAGGCGGTTGCTGAATTGGCCCAAGAATGGCGCGGAAGGCCTGCAGCGTAAAGAAAAAGCGCCGCCGGTTGCCCGGCGGCGCTTCTTTTCGTCAACCCTTGCGGGCGGTCCGGATCATAGGCCGGCCTTGCCGAGCTCTTCCTCGAGCTCCGGCACAGCCTTGAAGAGGTCGGCCACGAGGCCGTAGTCGGCGACCTGGAAGATCGGTGCCTCTTCGTCCTTGTTGATCGCGACGATGACCTTGGAGTCCTTCATGCCCGCCAGATGCTGGATCGCGCCGGAAATGCCGACCGCGATGTAAAGCTCGGGCGCCACGACCTTGCCGGTCTGGCCGACCTGGTAGTCGTTCGGCACGAAGCCCGCATCGACCGCGGCGCGCGAGGCGCCGACGCCGGCACCGAGCTTGTCGGCGATCTTTTCGAGCATGGCGAAGTTCTCGCCGTTCTGCATGCCGCGGCCACCGGAGATGATGATCTTGGCGGAGGCGAGTTCCGGACGGTCGGACTTCGTCAGCTCTTCGCTCACGAATTCGGAGAGACCGGGGTTCTCGGCCGCACCGATCTTCTCGATCGTGGCCGAGCCGCCCTGGCCTGCCGCCGGGAAGGCGGTGGTGCGGACCGTGATGACCTTCTTCGCGTCGGTCGACTTCACGGTCTGGATGGCGTTGCCGGCATAGATCGGACGCTCGAACGTATCGGCGCCGTGAACGGCGGTGATTTCCGAGACCTGCGCCACGTCGAGAAGGGCGGCGACGCGTGGCATGAAGTTCTTGCCGACGGTGGTCGCGGCCGTCATGATCGCGTCGTAGCTGCCCGCCAGGCTCACGACGAGCGCGGCAAGCGGCTCGGCAACCGGATGCGCGTAGAGCGCATCGTCGGCGACGAGAACCTTGGTCACGCCGTCGAGCTTCGCGGCGGCTTCGGCCACTGCGTCGCAGCCCTGACCGGCGACGAGTACGACGACATCGCCGCCGAGCTTGGAAGCCGCCGTCACCGTCTTCGCGGTCGCGTCGTTCAGCGCCTTGTTGTTATGGTCTGCAATAACAAGCGTGGTCATCCGATCACTCCCGCTTCCTTGAGCTTCGACACGAGTTCGGCAGCCGATTCAACCTTGATACCGGCGGAGCGCTGGGGCGGCTCGGTCACCTTCACGACTTCGAGGCGGGCCTTCACGTCGACACCGAAATCGCCCGGCGTCTTTTCGTCGATCGGCTTCTTCTTCGCCTTCATGATGTTCGGGAGCGAGGCATAACGCGGCTCGTTGAGGCGGAGGTCGGTCGTGATCACGGCCGGCATCTTGAGCTTCAGCGTCTGCAGGCCGCCATCGACTTCACGCTTCAGGTTCAGCGTGTCGCCGGCGATCTCGACCTTCGAGGCGAAGGTCCCCTGCGACCAGCCGAGCAGCGCCGAAAGCATCTGGCCCGTCTGGTTGCAATCGTCGTCGATCGCCTGCTTGCCGAGGATGATGAGGTCGGGCTTCTCGGCTTCCGCCACGCCCTTCAGGATCTTGGCGACGTTGAGCGGTTCGACCGTCTCGTCGGTCTTCACGAGAATGCCGCGGTCGGCGCCCATGGCGAGGGCGGTGCGGATCGTTTCGGTGGCCTGCTGGACGCCGATGGAAACGACGACGACTTCGGTCGCCGTGCCCGCTTCCTTCAGGCGAACCGCTTCTTCGACGGCGATTTCGTCGAAGGGGTTCATGGACATCTTTACGTTGGCGAGATCGACGCCGCTGCCATCCGACTTCACTCGGATTTTCACGTTGTAGTCGACCACTCGCTTGATCGGTACGAGGACTTTCATCGAGGCGGACTCCTGAGCGCTTGCCTTGGCGGCGAGAAACGGGGCGATACTTTCCCCGGCCTCTCGGAAACCTCGGCGCCGGTCTTGGTGTAGGTCTGGGCGGCTGGCTGCCTTGAAAACGGCTGTTTCTCGCGCAAAACGAGGCCAAACTCGCCCGGTGCCACAAAGCTGCTGTTGCGGTGCGGGAACCTAGAGGCCCCGTCCGCCCCTGTCAACGAATAGGGGAGGGGCCTAGCGCGTCGCGCCCGGCACCCACATCACGTCGCCGGGGCCGGTTCCGTCCTCGCCCAGATTGGCGTAGCGGGCCGCGACGAAAAGGAAGTCGGAGAGCCGGTTCAGATAGCGAAGCGCCGCCTCGTTTACCCGCTCATGCGGCCCCTCCATCAGCGCCGTCACCTGCCGCTCGGCGCGGC
>JAGUWA010000449.1 GCA_020062605.1 Parvibaculum sp.
GGGCGCGGATGGTCGGCGGCTCGGGCTCGCGCACCAGCATCAGCAGCGACAGACCGATGGAGGTGAGCACGAAGGCGACGAGGAAGGTCGTCGCGTAGCCATTGCCGAGGGCGTGACCCTCGACGAGATATTTGCCGCCGAGATAGGAGACGCCCGCCGCCGTGAGGCCGGCGGAGAAATTGCGGAAGCCGGTGAGGCGGCCGCGCAGGCGCAGCGGGATGACCTTGGCCATCAGCGTGTTGAAGATCACCGCCTGCATGCCGTTGAAAAGGCCGAAGACGCAGAGGAAGCCGATGGCGGTCAGCAGCGCGAGGTCGTCCGGCAGGAAGAAGCCGCCAAGCGCCAGACCCAGCACGCCCGCGCGCATGCCCCAGCCGATGAGGAGGCCCATGGGCAGGACGCGCTTCCTGTGTTCGATGAGCGTGGCGCCGAAGATCGAGGAGGCGGAAGCGCCGAACCATTGCGCCGCGAGCGCAAGGCCGACCGCGAATTCGGAACCGGAAAGCAGATAGATGTAGGCCGGCACGAAGGTGGGCGCGTTGACGAGGCGGAAGCCCGTCTGGCCGAGCAGGCCGTGGGCGAGGTTCGCGACATAGTTGCGCTTGAGGTTCGCCTCGATCTCCGCCTCATAGGCGGTTTCGGCCTCGGCGAGACGGCGGGCGAGTTCTTCCTCGGTGAGCGGCTGGTTCATCTGGCACTTACCCGGCGGCGCCACCTCTGTTCCCGACTTTTTGTTTCGAGCATGCTTTTGTCCCAAAACCGGTATCCACTTTTGGGAAGCATGCTCTTGCGGCGCCGGGGTCTTTATAGACTCGAATGGCCGCTTCGGTCAGTGGGCTTGTCGTAAAAGTTTCAGGGAGGGCTGTTCGCTGGCGAACGGCTAGGCTTTCAACCATTCCTCGCGCGCGCGGGCGCCGGGGCCTTGCGACAGTGTTATCGCGAGCCAGTCGAGCAGCGAGCGGATGATGGATTTCCCGTCCGCGCCCTCGCCGGTGAGGGAGAAGGGCGGGTTCACGACGATCATGCCCGAGCCCGTCATGCGGGCGGGATCGGCGGCCATGACGTGGAGTTCGAGGGCGAGCGTCTTTGGTGGGCCTTCGGCGGCGAGACGCTCCAGAAAGGCGCCGGAGACGGAAGGATCCTTCACCGGATACCAGAGAAGGATGGTGCCGGTGGCGAAACGGCGCGTCGCCTCGGAGAGCGCGCGGGCGAGGGTGTCGAATTCGCCGCGATCCTCGAAAGGCGGATCGATGAGGATGAGCCCGCGGCGTTCCTTCGGCGGCAGCATGGCTTTCAGAGCGGTGTAACCGTCCATCTCGTGACACTTCACACGCGCGTCGCGGCGGAAATTCGCGCGGAGCGCCGCGGCATCCTCGGGGTGGAGTTCGCAGAAGGCGAGGCGGTCATTCGCGCGGGCGAGATGCGCCATGAGGGCGGGCGAACCCGGATAGAGCGCAAGCGGAGAACCGCCAAGCGCGCGCACGGCATCGAGATATGCGCCAAGCGCGGGATGGGGATCGGCGGCGGCGAGAAGGCGCGCGATGCCTTGCGCGTACTCGCCGGTCTTTTGCGCTTCCTCGCCCGAAAGATCTGTCATGCCGGTGCCGGCATGGGTGTCGAGCAGGAAGAAGGGCTTCTCCTTCTTCTTCAGATGTTCGACGACGAGAGCGAGAACGGCGTGTTTCATCACATCGGCGAAGTTGCCGGCATGATAGGCGTGGCGGTAGTTCATGCGAGTCCGAGGATGACAAAGACGGCGGCGATGCCGCCGGCGGCGAGCGCGAGCAGCGCAAGCGCGGGAACGATGCCCGCACTGCGCCCGGCGAAGGTGAGGACATAGGCGCCCTTCAGCAGATTGTTCGAAGAAGCGGCAATGAGGATCGCGGCGGCGTCGAGAGAGAAGGCGGTGGAGCCATGCGCCGCCTGGGCGATGGAAAGCACCAGCGGATCGACATCGGTGATGCCCGCGAGCGCGGCGAGCGCGAAGAGGCTTTCCTCGCCGAGATTGGCATTGGCCCAGCCGACGGCGAGCGAGAGCGCGATGAAAAGAAGCGCGAAAATCACCGCCGTCTGGATTTCGAGCGGGTTCGAGGGCGGAAGAATCTCGTCCGCGGCGTTCGGCTGCGTGTCGTCCCTGCGCCAGTAGAGCGCGGCGGCGATGACAAGGCCCATGGCGAGAAGCGCCAGGAGAGAGGGGGCGAGCGCGGAAGCGAGATCGGGGTTGAAGATCGCGACGACGATCAGGATGCGCAGGAACATGACGCTCGTCGAGAGGACGATCGCCGTATGAAGCGCGGGCATGGCGCCCGCCGCCCCGCTGCCTGCCAATCGGGCGCGGCGCGAAAGGACGACGGTCGTCGCCGTGGAGGAATAGAGACCACCA
>JAGUWA010000103.1 GCA_020062605.1 Parvibaculum sp.
AGAGACAGGCCAGAATGCCGAGCAAGACGACCGACGCCAGACCCCATCAGACCAGAGCGGGGGCGACGCCCCGCCCCGATTCCGCGCCGCCGCTGCCGGTGGCCGAGATCGGCATGGGGGACGTCATCTCCCGCATGGCGCGGGAATATCTGAAGCCGCACTGGCGCACGGCCGTTATCGCGCTTCTCGCCAGCTTCGTGGTCGCGGGTGCGACCGGCGCTGTCCCCGTACTCATCAAGTTCGCCCTCGATAACATCGTCGGCACGGATGCCTGGATGCTGCTCCTCGTCTCCGCCGGCGCCATCGCCGCCACCTCGGTGCAGGCCATCGCGACCTATATCTCGCGGATCAACATGGCGAAGATCGGCCAGCACATCGTTGCCGCGGTCCAGAAGCGCATGTTCACGCAGATCATGCATGCCGACCTTGCCTGGGTTTCGAACACCCATTCGGGCCGCTTCATTTCCGGTTTTCTCTACGACGCGAACCGCGTGCGGGACACCATCACCACGTCGGTGATCGACTTCGGGCAGAACCTCCTCACCGTCTTCGCCCTGGTCGGCGCCATGTTCTGGCTCAACTGGAAGCTCGCCCTGATGGGCGCGGCGGTCATTCCCGTCGTCGGCCTTGTTGTCCGGCAACTCGGGCGGCGCACGCGCAAGGCGGCGAAGCTCAACATGGAAGGTTCGGGCGACCTGACGGCCGTCATCTCCGAGGCGCTCAAGGGCATTCGCGTCGTCAAGGCCTACGACCAGGAAACGACCGAGAGCGCGCGCGCCTCGCGCACCATCGACCGCGTGCGCCATAACGCGATGAAAGCCATCAAGGCGCGCAGCATGGCAAGCCCCATCACGGGCATGCTCTCCGGCATCGGTGTCGCCGCGGTCATCTATTTCGGCGGCCGCAGCGTGCAGACGGGCTTCCTCACGATCGGCGATCTCGGCGGCTTTCTCTCCGCCATGCTGCTCGCCTATGAACCGCTCAAGAAGCTCGCCAACACGCAGACGCTGATGCATGAAGGCGTGGCGGCTGCGGCACGCATCTTTCCCATTCTCGACATCGAGCCCAGCATCACAGCGCCCGAAGACGCGAAGCCGCTCGACATCAAGGATGGCGCGATCCGCTTCGAGAATGTCCACTTCCATTATGGCGACGGCACGCCCGCGCTCAACGGCGTCGACATCGAGGTTCCGAAGGGCCACACGGTCGCGCTTGTCGGCCCTTCCGGCGCCGGCAAAAGCACGATCCTCAACCTCGTGCCGCGTTTCTACGATCCGACCTCCGGCCGCGTTCTCATCGACGGGCAGGATGTGCGCGATGTCACGCTGAGTTCGCTCCGCGCCGCAAGCTCGCTCGTCACGCAGGAACCGTTCCTTTTCGACGACACGATCCGCGCCAACATCGCCTATGGTTCGCCCGGCGCCACCGATGCCGAGATCGAGGAGGCCGCACGCAACGCGGCCGCGCACGAATTCATCGCGGCGCTGCCCAAAGGGTACGACACGATTGTCGGCGAGGCCGGTTTCAAGCTTTCCGGCGGGCAGCGCCAGCGCATCGCCATTGCGCGCGCCATGCTGAAGAATGCCGCTATCCTGCTGCTCGACGAAGCGACATCTGCGCTCGACACCGCTTCCGAAATTCAGGTGCAGAACGCGCTGTCGCGCCTCATGGAGGGGCGCACGACGCTCGTCATCGCGCACCGCCTTTCGACCATCAAGCACGCGAACACGATCTGCGTGATCGACGAAGGCCGGGTGGTGGAGCGCGGCAGTCACGCGGAGCTCGTGGCTCACGGCGGCCTCTATGCGGAGCTGTCGCGTTCACAATTCATCGAAGAGCCGGATGCGGCGCCGGAAGGCGTGTCCCAGGCAGCGGTCGCGGGAGAGTAGGCACTCATGGCTGGCGGCAAGACCGGAAAAAGCGAAGTCCTGACGACGCTGGTTGCCTGGGCGATCGCGCTTTTTATCCGTCTCGTGCGGCGCACGGGCCGCTTCGAAATTCGCCGTGGCGACATCGCCGCGCGCTTCTGGGCGGAAGACAAGCCTTTCGTCGCCGCCACCTGGCACGGTCAGAACATGATCCTCCCGACCTTCTGGCACAACTGGCGCGAGATGCGCATCCTCGTGTCGAAGCACGGCGATGGCGAGATCGTCGCCGGTGTCATGCGTTTTCTCGGCGTCGGCACCATTCGCGGCGCAGGCGTGCCGAAGGGCGAGGAGCGCGTCCACAAACAGAAGGGCAAGGGCGGCGCCGGTGCGCTGCGCGCCATGGTGCGCGCGCTCGGTGAGAATATTTCGATCGGCCTCACTGCCGACCTGCCGCCGGGGCCCGCCCGTCGCGCCGGCGAAGGGATCGTCATGCTGGCAAGGCTTTCCGGTCACCCCATCGTTCCCGTCGCGGCAACGACCAGCGCCCGCATCCAGCTCAACAACTGGGATCGCTTCACGATCAACCTCCCCTTCTCGCGCGGCGCGCTCGTCTGGGGCGAACCGATCTATGTGGCGCGCGACGCGACGCCCGAGGAGCTCGAGGCGGCGCGCCTTCGCGTCGAAGACGGGCTCAATGCCGTCGCGCGCGAAG
>JAGUWA010000327.1 GCA_020062605.1 Parvibaculum sp.
GCTCGTCGATCGCGTGCTCGGCTACGATCCGAAAGCGGACGAAGCCCTGATCAACCGTGCCTATGTCTATGCCATGAAGCAGCATGGCAGCCAGAAGCGCGCCAGCGGCGACCCTTATTTCTCCCATCCGATCGAAGTGGCCGGCATTCTGACCGACCTGAAGCTCGACACCGCGACCATCGTGACGGCGCTCCTGCACGACACGATCGAGGATACGGGCTCGACGATGGACGAGCTTACGAAGCTCTTCGGGTCGCAGGTTGCCGGACTCGTGGACGGGGTGACGAAGCTCACGCGTATCGAACTCACCTCCGAACGCTCGAAGCAGGCGGAGAATTTTCGCAAGTTCCTGCTCGCGATGTCGAACGACATACGAGTGCTGCTGGTGAAGCTCGCCGACCGGCTTCACAACATGCGCACGCTCCATTTCATTTCCTCAGCGGAGAAGCGGCAGCGCATCGCACTCGAGACGATGGAAATCTACGCGCCGCTGGCGGGCCGCATGGGTATCCAGGAAATTCGCGAAGAACTCGAAGACCTTGCTTTCAAGGAACTCAATCCGGAGGCGCGGGAGGCGCTCCTCAAGCGGTTGAACGAGTTTCGTGAAGCGAGCGGCGATTCGGTCAAGAAGATCGCGAAGGAAATCCAGACCAAGCTGGAAGAGGGTGGGCTTTCCTGTCAGGTGCTCGGCCGCGAGAAGCGTCCCTATTCGATGTGGCGCAAGATGGAGCGACGGGCGATTTCGCTCGAACAGCTTTCCGACATTTTCGGCTTCCGTGTCATCGTGAACGAAGTGCCCGACTGCTATACCGCAGTCGGTATCCTCCACACGAACTGGCCGATGGTACCGGGCCGCTTCAAGGACTACATCTCGACGCCAAAGGCGAACGGGTACCGCTCGATCCACACCACGATGATCGGGCCGCAGAAGAAGCGCGCCGAGGTGCAGATACGCACCCGCAAGATGCACGAGGTTGCCGAATACGGCATTGCCGCGCACTGGATCTACAAGGAGAGCGGGGCGGGCGCCGATGCGTCTGGCGAGTTTGCGGCCACGTTCCGCTGGCTTCGTCAGCTCATCGAGATGCTGGAGCACGGTGCTTCGCCGGAGGAGTTTCTGGAGCACACGAAGCTCCAGATGTATTCCGATCAGGTCTTCTGCTTCACGCCGAACGGCCTTCTCATCACCTTGCCGCGCGGAGCAACGCCGATCGATTTTGCCTATGCGGTACATACCGATGTCGGCGACACCTGTGTCGGCTGCAAAATCAACGGCCGCCATATGCCGCTCCGCACGCGCCTTGAAAACGGCGACGAGGTGGAGATCATCCGATCGCAGGCGCAGCGTCCGTCCCCGGCATGGGAGGCCTTCGTTGCGACGGGTAAGGCGCGCTCCGCGATCCGCCGTTCGATCCGTGCGACAAAGCAGGCCGAGTTCAGCCGTCTGGGGCGTCAGATCGTGAAGAGCGCTTTCGACGCAGCGGGCAAGGAAGCGAGCGACACCATCCTCGAGCGTGCCCTCGGGCCTCTCCGGAAGGCCGACCTCGACGAGCTGATGGCGGCGGTCGGCGACGGGACGCTAAGCGCGCAGCAGGTCATGCAGACCGTCTATCCGACCGAGCAATCGCTGAAAAACGGGCGCAAACGTCCGATCAAGGGCAATGGCAAGGACGTGCAGGACGGCGCGGTACGCGTGACCGGCAGGGCTGCGGGACTGGCGATCCGTTTCGCGCCCGACATGTTCCCGCTGCCCGGCGAACGTATTGTCGGCATCATGATGCCCGGCGAAGGGATCACCATTTACCCGATCGATACGCCGGCCCTCGAGGAGTTCGACGGTGACACGACGCGCTGGATCGACGCGACCTGGGACATCGATCCAGAGCACCCGCAGAGCTTTCCAGCGCGCCTGCGTGTCACGGCGAAGAACGAGGTCGGTTCCCTCGGACATATCGCCACGTTGATTGCCGACTATGGCAGCAATATTTCCAACCTGTCTCTCGCGCAGCGCGACATGGATTTCTACGACATCCAGATCGACCTCGAGGTCAGGGACCTGAAACATCTGACGCGCATCATGTCCGCGCTTAACGGACTTTCCTGCGTCAATACCGTCCTCCGTCCGCGGCGCTGATTGCCGCCGTTCCATCCGAATTGAAGCTGGTGAAGAGAAACATGGATCAAGAAAAGGTTCTGAAAGAATTCGAAAAGGCGGGGGCCCTGCTTCGCGGACATTTCATTCTTTCCTCCGGGCTCCATAGCCCCGTTTTCCTGCAAAAGGCGCTTGTCTTCATGAACCCGGCGCGGACGGCGAAGCTTTGCAAGGCGCTGGCCGCGAAAATTCGCGAAGAGGTCGAAGGCCCCATCGATGCCATCGTTTCGCCCGCTGTGGGTGGAATTATCCCCGGCTACGAGACGGCGCGGCATATGAAGGTGCCGGCAATGTATGTCGAGCGGGAGAATGGCGAGTTCGCGCTGCGGCGCGGTTTCGAACTCAAGAAGGGTATGCGCGTGGTGATGGTCGAGGACATCGTGACGACGGGGCTTTCGTCGCGCGAGTGCATCGAAGCGATCCGGAAGACGGGTGCCAGGGTCGCTGCCGCCGCCTGCCTTATCGACCGTTCCGGCGGCAAGGCGAAGGTGGGGGTGAAGCTCATCTCGCTGGCCCGGATCGCCATTCCGGCCTACCCGGCAGACAAGCTGCCGAAAGATCTAGCGGCACTGCCGGCTACCAAGCCGGGCAGCCGTCATCTGGCTTGAGAAGGAGCGCCCATATTTGTTTCGCCGCAGAGTTGAGCTGCATCCACTCGAAAAACTGAAGGAGTTCTTCTGGCCCCGTTCAGGCTGGAAGCGCACGTTTCAGTATGGGTGGCGGCGTGTGTGGCGGCTCTCGGGCACGCCGCATGCGATTGCGCTCGGCGTTTCGGCAGGGGCTTTTGCTTCCTGCACGCCGTTCTTCGGTTTCCACATTCTGATCGCGATGATGGTGGCCTGGGTGCTCCGCGGCAACCTGATCGCGAGCGCGATCGGTACCTTCATCGGCAACCCGCTGACCTTTCCGGCGATCTGGTTCGTCGTCTACGAGACCGGCCGCTACATGATGGGAACGCCGGCGCCTGCCGATCCGGACATCGCGGAGACGCTGCAGGCAGCACATGCCACCGACATGATCCTGCCATTCATCGTGCCGCTGACGATCGGCGCGATCCCCGTCGGGATCGTGTTCGGATGTATTTCCTATGTGGTTGCGCGGAGCGGCGTGGAGGCCTATCAGGCGCAAAGACGCAAGCTGCTGGCCGAGCGCGTGCTGCTGCGCAGCGGCAATGTCGGTGTACGGGCTGCACCGGAACATATGGGTGAACCGGCGACGCCGGAAATTTCACGGGGGGACGCGGCGTGAGCGGAAATCTGAGGCTCGGCGTCAATATCGATCATGTTGCGACGATCCGGAACGCGCGGGGCGGCGAACATCCCGATCCCGTGCGGGCGGCCGAGGTTGCAGCGGCGGCAGGAGCGGACGGCATCACGGCCCATCTGCGCGAGGACCGGCGGCACATTCGCGACGACGATATTGCGCGGCTGATGGCGGAAGTGGGCCTGCCGCTCAACCTCGAAATGGCGGCGACGCCCGAAATGCTCAACATCGCGCTTCGGCATGTACCGCATGCCTGCTGTATCGTGCCGGAACGGCGCGAGGAGGTGACCACGGAGGGCGGGCTCGACGCAGCGGGACTGCACAACCAGTTGAAGCCGATTGTGGACCGGCTTGGCGAAGCGGGTATCCGGGTGTCGCTTTTCATCAATGCGGAACGGCGCCAGCTCGAAGCGGCGAAGTCGCTTGGGGCGCCCGTGGTGGAACTTCACACCGGCGCTTATTGCGATGCCGCTTTCGCGCGTGACAATGCCAAGCGCGACGCGGAGCTAGCACGGCTTGCAAACGCAGCGAGAGACGGGGCCGATCTCGGCCTCGAAGTACATGCGGGCCACGGGCTTACGTTCGACACGGTGGCGCCGGTTGCCGCGATGCCGGAGCTTGCCGAGCTGAATATCGGCCACTTCCTCATCGGCGAGGCGATCTTCATCGGCCTCGACGCCAGCATCCGGCGGATGCGCGACGTCATGGACGAGGCGAGGGGCGGCACCGCCGTCCGGAATACGAAAGACCGCGCATGATCATCGGTATCGGCAACGACCTCATCGACATCAGGCGGGTTCAAAAAACGCTGGACCGTTTCGGCGACCGTTTCGTCGAGCGGATATTTACCGATGTCGAGCGCAGAAAATCCGAAGCACGGCGGATGCGCGCGGCCTCCTATGCGAAGCGTTTCGCGGCCAAGGAGGCCTGCTCGAAGGCGCTCGGCACCGGGTTCCGGCGCGGCGTCTTCTGGCGCGACATGGGTGTCGTTAATATTCGGGGCGGGCAGCCGACCATGGCGCTTACCGGCGGCGCGTTGCTGCGGCTCAACGAGATTACGCCGGAGGGCATGGAGGCCGTCATTCACGTGACGATCACCGACGATCATCCGCTGGCACAGGCCTTCGTAATCATTTCGGCCGTCCCGAGGGTCTGAGGCGCGAGGGGAGACGGAGCGGCGGATTGTGGTAAGGTCCGCCGTTTTTGAGGAGCCGCCGCGATGAGCAGGAGTTGGAAGATGGCGATGAGCGAAAACGCTAAAAAGCTGAGCAGCAGTTCCTGGGCCGAAAATGCCCGGACGATTGCCTATGCTTTGCTGATCGCCCTTTTGATAAGGGCGTTTCTGTTCCAGCCCTTCTTCATTCCGTCGAGCTCCATGGAGTCGACGCTGCTGATCGGAGACTACCTGTTCGTCGCGAAATACAGCTATGGTTATTCGAAGCACTCGCTGCCCTTCTCGCCGCCGCTGTTCAGCGGGCGCGTCATCGGCATGCAACCGGAGCGCGGCGACGTCGTGGTGTTCAAGCAACCGATCGACAACCACACCGATTTCATCAAGCGTGTCATAGGCTTACCGGGCGACACGGTGCAGATGAGAGACAGCGTTCTCTATCTCAACGGCAAGCCCGTGCCGCGCGTGCGCGTCGACGATTTCATCTATCGCGACCCGACGGGGAATGTCCGCCGCATCCCGCAATACCGCGAAACGCTGCCGAACGGCGTCTCCTACATCACGCTCGACATGATCCGCGACAGCGTATGGGACAACACCGGACCTTACGTCGTGCCGCAGGGCCACTACTTCATGATGGGCGACAATCGCGACAACTCCAGCGACAGTCGTGTAGCGGATTCAGTGGGTTACGTGCCGTTCGAGAACCTGATCGGCAAGGCGGAGATCATCTTCTTCTCCGCCAACGGGAGCGCGTCGTTCTGGCAATTCTGGAAATGGCCCTGGGCCATCCGCTGGGACCGGATGGGCAAATGGGTGGACTGAGCGCCAAACTCGGAAAGAAATTAGGTCATGATTTCAAGGACTTGGGCCTTCTTTCCCAGGCGCTGACCCATCCGAGCGCGGAGGGGGCGAACTACCAGCGTTTCGAATTCCTGGGCGACCGCGTGCTCGGCCTCGTGATCGCGGACTGGCTGGTACGCGAGTTTCCAGGTGCGGATGAAGGCGAATTAGCTATCAGATTCAATGCCCTGGTGCGCAAGGAGGCGTGCGCGGAGGTGGCCTCGCGGCTCGATCTCGGCAGGTTCATCACCATGGGGGCGGGCGAGGAAAAGGCCGGCGGAAGGCAGAAACCCGCCATTCTCGGCGATGCCTGCGAGGCGGTGATCGCGGCGCTCTATCTGGATGGCGGGATCGAGGCGGCGCGTCGGCTGATCGAGCGGGAATGGTCGCATCTCCTTGAAAAATCAGGGAAAATTCAGCAAGACGCGAAGACGGCCTTGCAGGAATGGGCACAGGCGCGCGGCAAGCCCGTGCCGAGCTACAAGCTGATCGCCCGGACGGGTCCGGACCACGCCCCGGAATTCACGGTGGAAGTCAGCGCAGGCGGCGCCAAGCCATTGAAGGCGAAGGGAAATTCGAAGCGGCAGGCGGAACAGGCGGCGGCGCAGGCGATGCTCGAAGAGCTTGGTGTCTGGCCATAACGGGCATAAGTCCGGCCGACTGTCACCCGAATGTCATTGAAACGTCACATGAACCACGAAGCGGAAAATATGGAATCGAAAGCGGGGATAAGCCGGTGCGGCTTCGTCGCCATCATCGGCGCGCCGAATGCGGGGAAATCCACGCTGCTCAACCAGCTCGTCGGATCGAAGGTCGCGATCGTCACCCACAAGGTGCAGACGACGCGGGCGCGCATCCGCGGCATCGCCATGGAGGGGCAGACGCAGATCGTCTTCGTGGACACGCCCGGCATCTTCAAGCCGAAGCGGCGGCTCGACAGGGCGATGGTGGAGGCCGCCTGGGGCGGGGCGGGGGATGCCGACCTGAACATCCTGATGGTCGACATGGAGAGCGGCCGCGAAGAGGACCTCACCCGGATTGTCGACGGATTGAAGTCGCAGGGGCGCAAAGCCATCCTTGTACTGAACAAGGTGGATGCCTGTCCGCGCGAGAAGCTGCTGAAGACGGCGGCGGCGCTGAACGAGACCGGCATCTTCACCGAGACCTTCATGATCTCGGCGCTGAAGGGCGACGGGGTGGCGGACCTGAAGAAATATATCGCCGGGCTGATGCCGCCGGGCCCCTGGCATTACCCGGAGGACCAGGCGGCGGATGTGCCGCTGCGGTCGCTCGCGGCGGAGGTGACGCGCGAGAAGCTCTTCCTCAGGCTTCACGACGAGCTGCCCTATTCGCTGACGGTGGAGACGGAAAGCTGGGAGCAGAAGAAGGACGGCTCGATCCGCATCCAGCAGGTGATCTTCGTGGAGCGCGACAGCCAGAAGAAGATCGCGCTCGGCAAGGGCGGGCAGACGATCAAGACGGTCGGCCAGCTCGCGCGCGAGGAACTGGAAGAAATGCTCGGCTGCCGCGTTCACCTGTTCCTGTTCGTGAAGGTGCGCGAGAACTGGTCGGACGACCGCGAGCGTTACCGCGAGATGGGGCTCGATTTCCCGGAGAAGTAAGCCATGGCGAAGGACGATGCGCTCGCCGTTTTCGAGAAGGCGCTCCGATCCGAGCTGGAGGAGTTGCGCGCGCTTTCGGAGACGGGCGCGGCCTCGCGCGCGCCGGTGACACTCGACCAGCAGAGCGTGGGACGGCTGTCGCGGATGGACGCGATGCAGGCGCAGGCCATGGCGCAGGCGACGGAGCGGCGGCGGCTCACGCGCATCCAGCAGGTGGAAGCGGCGCTGAAGCGCATCGGGGATGGCGAATTCGGCTATTGTCTCTCGTGCGGCGAGGAGATCGAAGAGCGGCGGCTTGAGACCGATCCGGCGGCGCCGCTCTGCATTGGCTGTTCGCGGGGAGAAAGCTAGAACAATCGACTGCCCCTCACCCTCCCGCCGCCTTCGGCGGCTCCC
>JAGUWA010000048.1 GCA_020062605.1 Parvibaculum sp.
CGCCGCGCTCGCCGAACTTGCCGCCGAGTGCCGCCATGTCCGTCCGCTCGTCGATGCGAGTCTCGCCTTCCGGGTCGTGGCCGGTCGCCATCCCGTGGTCGAGGCCGCGCTGGCGAAGACGGGCGAACCCTTCGTGCCGAACGATTGCGACCTCAGCGCGGAGCAGTCAGGCATGTCGCAAGGAGCGGCGTCCCGCAGCGACATGCCAAAATCATTATGGCTTCTCACCGGCCCCAACATGGCGGGCAAGTCGACCTTCCTGCGCCAGAATGCGCTCATTGCCATCATGGCGCAGATGGGCGCCTTCGTGCCGGCGGACGAGGCGCATATCGGCGTGGTCGACCGCCTGTTCTCCCGCGTCGGCGCGGCGGACGATCTCGCGCGCGGCCGCTCCACCTTCATGGTCGAGATGGTCGAAACCGCCGCCATCCTCAATCAGGCTGGCCCGCGCTCTCTGGTGATCCTGGACGAGATCGGCCGCGGCACGGCGACTTTCGACGGCCTCTCGATCGCCTGGGCCGCGGTCGAGCATCTGCATGACGTGAACAGGTCGCGCGCCCTCTTCGCCACGCATTACCACGAACTGACCGTGCTGGCCGAAAAGCTTGAGTCTCTCGCCAACGCAACCATGAAGGTCAAGGAATGGAAGGGCGACGTCGTCTTCCTGCACGAGGTGGGACCGGGCGCGGCGGATCGCTCCTACGGCATTCAGGTTGCGAAACTCGCAGGCCTTCCGCCCGCCGTCATCGCCCGCGCGCAATCCGTCCTCTCCGCATTGGAAAAAGGCAATGACCGTGAGGCCCGCGCCAAACTGATCGACGACCTGCCGCTCTTCTCCGCCACCGCGAGGCCTGAAGCTCCGCAGACGGAGGAAAGCGCCGTCGAAAAGGAATTGATGAATCTCAACCCCGACGAACTGACCCCAAAGGAAGCGCTCGAACTCATCTACAGATTGAAGGGTCTGGTGAAGGACGAGAAATAAACTCAACCCAGGTTCACCCAAAAATGTCATCCCGGCGAAAGCCGGGACCCATTGGTTCCCTCAGCAAGAGCGTTCAGGAAATTGCGGCCACTCCGAAAACAGTCCTGGAGTTTGCCAAATGCCTTTATGTGGATTGGGTCCCGGCTTTCGCCGGGATGACACTGAGGGGCAGGAAGCGATGGACTCTACTTCCGCGCGATATAAATGCACTCGTCGCGCAGCAATCCCCACTTCACTTCCTCTTCCGGCGCGCGGCGATAGGGCTCGACGGAGGTGAAACCCGCTTCCTCGAGTTTCCGCGCGAAATCGCGGCCATAGAAGCGCTTGTGGTCCGTGCCGCCGAAATGGACGAAACGTTCGTCCGGATCGGTGATCGCGGGATTCTCGTAGGTTTCCTCGCGCGACAGGTTGATCGGCACCGAAAAGAAGCCGTAGCCGCCGGGCTTCAGCACACGGAACATTTCCCGCATCGCCGCATTGTCGTCGTCCACATGCTCGAACACATGGTTTGCGATCACGACGTCGAAGAAATTATCGGGCCGGTCGATTTTCGTGATGTCGAGCCGGAATTTCGCGATCTGCGCATAGAGATCGGCGGGCTCGTAATCCGGATTGTTCTTCATCGCCCGCATCAGCCACTTCTCCGGGCCGAACTGCAGGATCTTCATCTTCGAAAGGTCGATGCCGTGCTCGTCGAGATAGAGTTGCATGAGCCGGTGCCGCTCGCGCGAGCCGCAATTCGGGCAGCGCGAATCCCAGCGCGAAGGCCGTCCGACGGAGAGGAATATCCCGTGATAGCCGCAGACCGGGCAGGTGCGATGGATCTTCTTGCGCGAAAACTGCGTCCGGTCCTTCCACCATCCCTGCAGGAGGCGGCTGAAAACCTTCCGCCGGTCGATCTCTGTATTCGCGCTCAATGCCTGCCCGCCCTTGTCCATCTCCGCCGCGACCGGCGAAATCCGAAAACGAGGGCCACAATGTCGGCCTCGCGATTTCATTGTCAAGTTGCGGGCAGTGAAGGGAAGGGCGGCGGGGTCTCGCCGGGCGGGCCTCGCCGCCGCTTGCCGCCGCTCAGAGCGCCTCGGGCTTCACATACATCGTGCGCAGCGACTGGCGAAGGTCCGCCACGCCCTTGGCGGGTTCGCCGCCGTCGCATGCCGCCACGCCTTCCTTGTGGAGCGCCTTTGCCTCGTCGGCATAGGGCATGCCATCCTTGAACTGGATGACGAACTTGTATTGCTCGTCGAGCTTGTTGCAGAGCTCGCGCGCATCGCCGGCCGAGAGGTCCGGCGCGGCCAGCGCATGGTTGCCAAACGCAAGCCCCGCCCCGAGCGCCGCTACGGTGAGGATTGTCCTTGTCTGTCGCATGGTTTCCTCCTTTTGCTGCTCTTCGGCGTCAGCCTTCTCATCGAGGCCGACGCCGGGGAGGTGTGTTCCGTCCGTGGCGAAATCCTGACGATTTCGGGGCGAAAATTGGATATGCCGTGAAAATGCCGTAATGATTTCTACAGCTTGGCGTGTCTTGAGAACGCCGCTTGCCAAGACAATGCTGCTTGATTGTCGGCCTCCGCTCCCTCATGTGGAGGCGGGATTGCTGTACCGGGCGGGCCCGCCGCCCCTACGAGGAGTTGTTCCCGCTCATGGGCCGCACATTGCCGAGCTTGCTCGAAATCGCCGATCCGGGCGCCATCCGCGAACGGCTCGATGCCGTGCGTGCCTCGGCGAAGGACGACCTCGCCCTGAAGCGCGGCGTCGTCGCGGTGCTGAAATCGGCGCTCATGGACGGCCGCGCCAAGGCGCGCGAAC
>JAGUWA010000130.1 GCA_020062605.1 Parvibaculum sp.
GCCCGACCCGGCGCCCGTTATGACGACGACAAGTGCGTCAGGCTGCATCGCGCTCACTCCTCTTTTCCGCGTTGCGGGCGAGCTTCGCGAACATCTCGCCCCAGAGCGCATAGACCATGTTTGCCGTGTCGATGATCGCGCGGCGGTTCTCTTCGCCCTCGACGGTGTTGACGAGGTTCTGGAAGAAGACGATGTGCTCCCTGTCGAGGGTGCCGTGCGAGGTCAGATAGGAAAAGCCCTTCTGCTCGCCGATCATGCCGAGGCGCTTGCGCACGGCGTCGGCGCCTGCCGAGGCGATGTCGACCGACGTGCCCTCGAGGACGAGAACCATGCCGAGCATGGAATAGGGGTTGAGAAATCCGACGGCGTAGTAAACCCACGACACCATGGCGCGAACCGGCCAGTCACCGTCGCCGCGCCTCACCGCTTCGGCATCGCCGCCGATATGGGCGATGTCGTCGAGAATCCATTCCTCGTGGCCCTGTTCCTCATCGAGATATTCGAGAAGCGCCTTGCGGTAGGCCGTGTCTTCCTTCGGGCAATGCGCGAGCGTATGCGCGAGCAAGGGGCAGGTGTGCCGGACGTGGTGATAGGCTTCGGTCAGATAGGCGATGTAGAGATCGCGGTCGACGCCGTTCTGCGCGGCTTCGAGCACGATAGGGATGGAGAAAAACGCGTCGCGGGCGGCCTGTGTCTCCGCGATCAAACGGTCGTAGAAACTCATAAGGAAACCTCTTCCGGCACGGGCGCCGTTTTGCTGCGCGATTGCGCATCCGCCGTGCGCAGCCAGGCTTCGACCGCCTTGCGCCGCACGCGGCCATTGGGGCTTGTGAGACCGAGCGACTGCATTTCGTCGCCGGTCATCGCGACGTAACTGCGGGGCAGGGCGTAGTCGGGGAGCCCATCACAGATATTGTGAAGCGCGGTCAGCACCTCGCCGGGGCGGGCGGTGGTGAAGAAATCTCCGGCGAAGGCGCCCGGCACGACCAGCACTGTCGGATAAGACCTGCCATGACCGGCAAGCGTCGCGCGCAGGATGCGCGGATCGCCCTGTAACTGCGCCTCGATCCACTCCGGCTGCACGTTGCGCCCGAAGCCGGTGACGATCATCGCGTCCTTGCGTCCCTCGATGACGAGGTTGCCGGCATCGTCGAAATAGCCGAGATCGCCGGTGCGCCAGGGGCCGTCGAGATCCGGCTGGCCGACATAACCCGTCATGACGCTTGGGCCTTCGACCACGATCTCGCCACCCGAGATGGTGACGGTGAGACCGTCGAGCGGTTTTCCGACCGTGCCCGGCGTGGCGGCACCCGGACGGTTGACGGCGACGACGGAGCCACATTCGGAGAGGCCATAGCCTTCGAGGCAGGGGATGCCGAGATCCGTTGCCGCGTTCAGGACCTGCGGTGGCACCGGGGCGCCGCCGGCCGCGACGACACGTAGCGAGGCAGGCGCCCGCTCGCCGGAAAGGATGAGCGAGCCGACCCATGCGCGCAGAAGCTCGGGCACGAGAACGGTGACGGAAGGCCGCACCTCCTCGAAGGCGAGGCGGATCGCATCGAGATTGCCGCCCGCGCACTGCGCGGCGACGTCCTTGCGGATGGTCGAGACGCCGCCGACCATCAGGGGCACATGGATGCCGCAGAGTTCCTCGAGGAGAAGCGGGAAGGGGAGAACCGAGAGATAGCTGTCGCTCTCCGTGGCGGAGATCGCCTTCGCGAGGCCGCGCGAGACATGATCGAGCTGTGCTTCGCCGAGACGCACGCCCTTGGGCTGGCCGGTGGAGCCCGAGGTATAGATCACACGTTCGCCGGAGATGGCGGCATCAAGGCTCTGCACGCCGCTCTCGGCTTTCGGCACCGGCTGAACGCAGCCGAAGCGCGCAGCGCGTTCGCTCATGGAAGGGCTTGCGAGGATCAGGCCGATGCCGGCGTCCCGAACGACATGGGACAATTGATCGTCCGAAAAGAAGGGCGGCAGGGGGACGAAGCGCCTGCCGGAAGCCGTTGCCGCGAGATCGGCGACGACCCAGTCAATGCCGTTTTCCGCCATGAGGCCGACAGGCGCGTTGTCGCGGGCCAGTGTTTCCATCGCACCCGCGACGCGGCGGGCGAGACCCGCATAGCTCAACTCGCCTTCATCGTCGCGGAAGGCGATGCGGTCCGGCCAGTCATTCGCGCCTTTTTTCAGAGCGGCGATCACCTCAGCCATTCAATGCGGTCTCCCGGTTCGATGGCCGCGCCATTCGTGTGCGCGGAAGAAGACAGGTTGCGGGTGCTGCCGGGTTCGGCATGAGGCAGACCCAGGGGTCCTGTTCGTAATAGCTGCCCCAGCTTTCGGGACTGCCGATGCGTTCCGGCGCGGCGGCGAGGACCGGCACGAAGGGAATGCCGAGCCGCGTGAAAAGC
>JAGUWA010000438.1 GCA_020062605.1 Parvibaculum sp.
CGAGCAGGTGGCCGAAGCGCTCGGCAACGCAATCGGCCTGCCGACGTTCCGTCCCTATTATTCGTCCGACCTGATCGGTGCGGAAATCGGCGGCGCGGTGAAGAACGTGCTCGCGATCGCCTGCGGCATCGTGGAGGGAAAGAAGTTTGGCGACAGCGCGCGTGCGGCGCTCACCACACGCGGCTTCGCGGAACTGGCAAGGCTCGGAATCGCCATGGGTGCGCACATGGAAACGCTCGCCGGCCTCTCCGGTCTCGGCGATCTCATCCTTACCTGCAACTCGCCGAAGTCGCGCAACATGTCTCTCGGCATCGCGCTCGGAGAGGGAAAGACGCTCGAGGAGGTAATGGGCGCGCGCAACTCGGTGAGCGAAGGCGTGCACTCCGCAACCGCTGTCGTTGCACTCGCGCAAAAATACGATATTGAAATGCCGATCGCCGAAGCGGTTGCCGAGATCGTAACGGCGAAGGCGACGGTCGACGGTGTGATCGCCGCGCTTCTCGCCCGTCCCTTCCGCGCCGAAAACTGACGCCAGAAACGGAAACACCGAATGCTCTTCTGCCTCATCTGCACCGACAAACCGGATGCGCTGGACCTTCGCCTCGCCAATCGCGACGCGCATCTGAAATACTGGAAGGAAACGGGCCGCCTCAAGATCGCAGGGCCTTTCACGAATGACGATCAGAGCGTGATGAACGGCTCGCTCATCGTGATCGAAGCCGCGGACAAGGCCGAAGCGGAGAAGCTCGCCGCAAGCGATCCCTACAAGACGGCCGGCCTTTTTCAGAGCACGGAGATCCGCGCCTGGAAGTGGGTTCTCGGCGCACCGGAATAAGGCGGAGACAAACGCGATGGCCTACTGGCTTTTCAAATCCGAGCCCTCGACCTGGTCATGGGACGACCAGAAGAAGAAGGGCGCGAAGGGCGAACCATGGAACGGCGTTCGCAACTACCAGGCGAACAACAACATGAAGGCCATGAAAAAGGGCGACCTCGGCTTCTTCTACCATTCGGTGGACGAGAAGCGGATCGTCGGTATCGTGCGCGTGATCGGCGAACACCGCCCCGACCCGACCGACGAGAAGGGAAAGTTCGGTCTCGTCGTGATCGAAGCGGTCGAGGACATGCCGAAACCCGTGACGCTGGACGATGTGAAGAAGGAACCCGCGCTTCACGAAATGGTGCTCGCCAACAATTCGCGCCTCTCCGTGCAGCCCGTGCGCGAGGACGAATGGAAACTCGTCTGCAAGATGGGCGGGCTGAAGAAGGGGCCGTGAGGAAACGCGGCGATCCACTTCCGGGCACGGCACTGTGCGCACTCGACGATATCGACGATCCGGGCGCGAAGGGACTGACGCTCGGAGAGGGTGCCTCTCAACTTAATATATTCCTTGTACGGAAGGATAGCGCCGTCTACGCCTATCTCAATCTCTGCCCGCATGCCGCGACGCGGCTCGACAACTGGCCGGACAGGTTTCTCACGCAGGACGAGCGTCATATTCTCTGCGGCAACCACGCGGCGCTTTTCCGCATCGAGGATGGGCTCTGCACAAGCGGACCCTGCGCGGGAAAGAGCCTCGAGCGCGTGCCTGTCGAGGTGCGGGACGGCATGGTACGGATCGCAGGAAACCGCCCGGAGCGGGGATAAACAGCCGCGACTGTCATCGAAATGTCATCGAAATGTCACGAATGGATTTCGCGCGCCTCGATGAGACGGAACGAGAGACGTCGCGGTCTTCCTGCTCATCTCTCTCACGGTCTCTTCCGGTTGCGATATGCGCCTTGTCCCCGGACGGGGAAATCTTCTCGGGACGACTTATTCTCGCTGTGGCGCGAGAGAGACAGGGTTATCCCCTCTGTGGCACGCGGGGTGATCCCGGCTTTCGCCGGGACAAGCGGCGAGAAAAGTAATCCCCGTCTTTTCTGTCGTCATTGCGAGGTCCGAAGGACCGAAGCAATCCAGGGCCGCTTGCTCCGCACCTGCCGCCCCTGGATTGCTTCGCGGAGCTTGTCCTCGGGATCGTCAAAGGCGATACCCGTGGGCTCGCAATGACGTGGAGAGGGAGCGGGTGGTCCAGATGTCAACGTGCTGTATAAGACGTATACAGAAGAAAGAAGAGGAAGCTCATGACAAGCTGGCGCGAAACGCAATCGACCATCGCGAAATGAGGCGAGGAGACATTCGGCCCGGTGAGCGATCCCGTTGCGCTGGCGAAGCGTGCAGGCATCGAGATGGACGAGCTCATCGAGGCGCTGGAGAAGGGCGATGTCGAAGAGGCCGCCTGCGAAACGGCCGACGTTCTCATTCTTCTCAACCGGCTCGGCACCACGCTCGGCTTCGAGCTCGCCGACGCCGTCGATGCCAAGATGAAAGTAAACCGCGCCCGCCAATGGATTCCAGCCGGCGACGGAACGGGCAGGCATCGGGACTAGCAGGCGGACGCATTCCTCGCGAGTCGCTCATAAAGCGCCGCATTTTTCCGGAGGCTTTCGCGGAAGCATTCCAGAACTTCCGGCCTGTATCCCGAGCAACGGGCAAAGCCCCTCTTTGTACTGATGGTTTTCTCTCTCATTTCGCAATCGTCCTGCTGTACCGCCTGAACCAGGCAGAAAGCTCCATTTCTTCCACCTCGCCCTCGGCCAGACGAATAAAGGTTTCGTACTTTTCGGTGGCGCTTGCTTCGAGCCGGTATCCGTTCAGGCGAAGGAAGGTCAGCGTTGCGACATAGGCAGTGCGCTTGTTTCCATCGACGAAGGGGTGGTTGGCCGCGATGCCATAGGCGTAGGCCGCAGCCAGATCGAAGAGATCGGGCTCTTCACAGGCGAACTTGTTGAGAGGCCTGTTGAGAGCGGAATCGAGAAGCCCTTCGTCACGCAGGCCCTCGCCGCCACCGTGCTCCGCCAGTTGGCGTGAATGGAAAGCGAGAACGGCGTTGCGAAGCAGCCAAACGGGTTCGGGGCGATCAGCCATGCCCCGTTACTTCGCAAGCGCCTTCAGCACATCCCGGTCTTCACGCATGACGGCTTCGGCGGCTTCAAGCTGCTCCGCCATTGCCGGATCATAAGGCGTCAGCATGTAGCCATCCGGGGTCTCGATGAGAAAGAGATTGTCGCCCTTGGATGCATGCAAACGCTCGAGCACCGCCTTGGGCAGGGCGACGCCGACAGAATTGCCGATCTGTGTAAGCTTGAGCGAAATCATGGCCAAGGTCTCCGGCTGTCAAAGAGGACTGACGAACGTTATAACGAACGTATTAACGTTTCAAGCCCCTTGGCTAACCCCTTACGCCGCCTCGAATTTCCGGAAATCCTCAATCAGCCCCTCGACCGAAAGCGCGATAAGCTGCCCGCCATCCTTCGGGTCGGCGAGCGAGGGGTCGGAACCGATGCGCCCGTCCGGGAAGGCGGCACGGTAGCTTTCCGCATCCGTGTAGCGGCCCCAGGGCGCGACCTTCGGCTCCATGCTGGCCTCCTTGATCGCGTGCGGATGGAGGAACTGCGTGACGGCGATTTCAGACGGCGTCGCATGGACGCCATGCGCCGAACCGTAGCGCTTCTGGCAGTACTCCATGACGGGCTTGAAGTCCCACCAGTTCGCACGGCGGCACTTCACCGGGCCGCGATTGGAGGCCGGCCCGCCAAGCGAGCGGTCTGCATAGATTTCCGAAAAGGCCGCATCGATG
This sequence comes from Parvibaculum sp., assembly GCA_020062605.1. Classification (GTDB taxonomy): domain Bacteria; phylum Pseudomonadota; class Alphaproteobacteria; order Parvibaculales; family Parvibaculaceae; genus Parvibaculum. The sequence goes on from JAGUWA010000438.1 coordinate 3,684, forward strand.
GTCGCGACATTGCCGCCATGCCCGTTGAAGAAATAGATGCGTTCGAAGCCATGCCGCGCGAGCGAGGAAACCCAGTCGTGGATGGCGGCGATCATGGTGGAAGGGCGAAGCGTCATCGTGCCGGGAAAGCCCAGGTGATGCTGCGCGATCCCGACATTGAAGGTGGGACCGACGAGAAAGCCGGCTTCCGCGCCCGCGCGATGCGCGATGGCTTCGGGGCAAATGGCATCGGTGCCGATGAGGCCTGAAGGCCCGTGCTGCTCCGTCGAACCGATGGGGATCACGATCCCCTTCGACTTTTCCAGATAGGCCTCGATTTCGGGCCAGCTCGAATGATGCAGCAGCATGGGGGGAGCATAGAGGAGGTGGCGGAGAATGTGGAATCGGGGGGTGTTCCCACCCTCCCCCTGTGGGAGGGTCAAAATTTGCGAGCGCAGCGAAGAAAATTTTGGGGAGGGGTAAGCGGGAAACACAGGAAGCGCGCCATATGCCGGGAACGGAGTCCCCCTCCCCAAACGGCTTCCAGCCGTTTGACCCTCCCACAGGGGGAGGGTGGGAAGGGAGATGCAAAACCTTCTGCGAAATGAGCGGCTTCATCAGGCATCTCGCCTCCAGCAGCATGGAACAGCGAAACACCGAGGGAGCACCCATGACCGTCTATGCGCTGGCGCAGTTCACCATTCAGGACCGGGCGCGATACGAGGCTTACGCCGCGCGCTTCGCCGAAACGATGAAGGGGCGGAAGGGCCGCCTGCTCGCGGCGCAGGAGAACCCGGAAGTCGTGGAGGGGAATTGGGAGGGCACGAAAGTCGTGCTGATCGAGTTTCCCGACGAGGCAGGTTTCCGCGACTGGTCGGAGAGCGCGGAGTACCGCGCGATCTCGGTCGACCGCGAGGCGGCGACGGAGGGATGCGTGCTGCTGGTGAAGGGGCTGGGGTAGAGGAAGGAATTCTGTTTTGCACCGACATCCGTCATGACCCGCTTCATGCGGGTCACCCACGTCTTTGCAGCGCGACACCAAAGGAGGTCGATGGCCCGGACAAGCCGGGCCATGACGAATCCGAGTTTGAAGCATTGCGGGAAGCCGGGATGACACTTCTATTTTTGGCGGGTTCTGAAGAAGCAGAAGCCTCCGGCGCTCGCCGCACGGAACGCAAAGCGCTACAACCACCCCATGCACATTCAGCGCGCGAGCGAAGACGACTGGCAGGAGATCGCGGAGACATTCCTCGCCGCGCGGCGGACCATGACTTATCTGAACGCCGGCCTGCACAGCGATGCGGAGACACGGCTTTTCATTCGGCGCATGGTGAAGCGGAGCGAGGTCTGGGTGGCGGCGCGCGACGGCGAGATACTGGGCTTCGCGGCGCTGGAACCCGGCTGGCTCCATCATCTCTATGTCGGCCCGTCCGCGCATAACGCAGGGGCAGGCTCGCTCCTTCTTGCCAAGGCGAAGGAGGAAATGCCGCGGGGCTTTTCCCTCTGGACGTTTCAGGCCAATCTCGGCGCCCGGCGTTTCTATGAGCGCCACGGGCTGACCGAGACGCGCCGCACCAGGGGCACGGACAACGAGGAAGGTCTGCCCGACATATTGTATGAGTGGCGCCCGTAAGAGGTGCCATACAGAACAAGAAGACGACAAACGGGGAACGGCGTTGAGCGAGAAGAAGAGCAAGAAACTCGAAACCGAGAACAAGGGCCCGCTGAAAGGCGTGCGCATCGTCGACCTCACCGCCGTCGTCTTCGGCGCCTATGCGACGCAAATATTGGGCGACATGGGCGCGGACGTGATCAAGGTGGAAGCGCCCTCGCCCACCGGCGGCGGCGGCGCGGGCGGCGACATCATGCGCTGGCCGGGACACCTGCCCGAAGGCGCGGCGCCGGACTTGGGGCCAATCTTCCTCACCATCAACCGCAACAAGCGCTCTGTGCTGCTCGACCTCGGCACGACGGAAGGCCGCGAGGCGCTGCTGAAGATCGTTGCCACCGCCGATGTGCTCACCTCCAACATCCGCTATGCGGCGATGAAGAAGCTCGGCCTCTCATATGAAGATGTGAAGGCGGTGAAGCCCGACATCATTTTCGTGCATGCGGCGGGCTATGGCTCGGACGGGCCTTATGCGGGCCTGCCGGCCTATGACGACCTGATCCAGGCGGGATCGGGCGCCGCCGACCTGCTCGGCCGCATGGATGGCGACCCGAAGCCCCGCTATATTCCGACCATCATGGCGGACAAGGTGTCGGGATTGTTCATGGTGCAGGCGGTGACGGCGGCGCTCTTCCACAAGGAGCGGACCGGCGAAGGGCAGTTCGTGGAAGTGCCGATGCTCGAAGCCGTTACCTCCTTCGTGCTCGCCGAACATTTCTACGACCATGTCTACGATCCGCCGAC
>JAGUWA010000136.1 GCA_020062605.1 Parvibaculum sp.
CCAAGCGCCAGCGGCCAGAAGGTGAAACGCGGCAGCGCGCCGAGAAGCATCGCGGTTGCCAGCGCCGCTGCGAGCCAGGCGGCCACGCGCAAGACGATGTGCGAGGAAATACGGTGCGAGAAGGCGCGTATGCCCCATACGAGCGGCGGCACCAGAAGCAGGATTGAGGCGAGCCCCAAGGTCTGCAACAGCACGTCGGCGACATAGGCGCCGGGAAGTCCCATCCAGTTCTCGGGCGCGCGGGTCGGCGGGGTCGCATTGTTGTAGCTCGGGTCGTCAAGCGACCAGCTCAGCACCGAAAGCAGCCCGAAGCCCGATACCAGGATGAGCGCGATGCCCGCCCCTTCCACGACACGGCGCACAAGGAAGTCGTTCACTGCCGGCGGCAGATAGCTCAGGGGATTGACGAGCCACCTTCTCACGCGCTGCATCCTCCGATCGCCCCTCGGGGCCTGCCGCTTCCGCGAAGCGGCTCCGGATTTTTTGGCCGTCTTCTTGCGCGCCGGCTTGCCACCGGTGGACCGGCCTTCCCGTGTGGAGGAACCGATCACAGAACCTCCGCCATGCGCGCAAGCGCTTCCTCGGTTTCCGCCACGCCATCGACAAGAGCGACGCGAATATAGGCGGTGCCGGGATTGCCGCCCGGCCCGTAAGGTGAATCTTCGCGCGAGAGGTAGGCTCCCGGCAACACTTTCACGCCAGCTTTCGTCCAGAGTTCGCGCGCGGCCTTCTCGCCGTCGCCGACGTCGAGCCAGAGAAAGAAGCCACCCGGCGGCCGGTAGAAGCCGAAACGATTACCGAGTACGCGTTCGGCCGCGTCGATCTTCGCACGGTAGAGATCGCGATTGGCGGCCGAATGGGCGTCGTCGTTCCAGCAGGCTGCCGAGGCCGCCATCAGCGGCAGCGGCACCTGCGGCGCGGCGATATTGCGGAAGTTGCGGAAGCGCTGCATGAGCGCGCGCTCGCCCGCGCAAAAGCCCGAGCGCAGGCCCGGCAGGCTCGAGCGCTTCGACAACGAGTGGAAGACGATGATATTGGCGAAGGGATCGCCCCCCTCTGCGTCCATCCCCAGGGCCGCCTCCAGCGCCCCGGCGGGCGGCTCGCGGTCATAAATGTCGGCATAGCATTCGTCGATGGCGAGCACGATGGCGTGCTCCCGCGCGAGCGCGATCAGCCGCTGCAGATAGCCAAGGCTCGCAACCGAGCCTTGCGGGTTGGCCGGGCTGCAGAAATAGATCATCGCCGTGCGGGCGAGGAGTTCCTCGGGCAGAGCCTCGAAGTCGGGCATGAAGCCCGTCTCCCGCGTCGCCGCGATATAGACGGGTTCGGCGCCTGCCGCGAGCGCTGCGGCGGCGTAGCACTGGTAGAAGGGGTTCGGCATCAGGATCGCGGGCCGCTTTCCGGCCTTTTCGGGCGGCGTCGCTATCTGGGCGATGTTGAAAAGCGCTTCGCGGGTACCGTTCACCGGCAGGATCTGTACCTCCGGATCGAGGGCGTGGCCTGTGCCGATCGCTTCCGCGATTCCGTAGCGGCGGCCCAGCCACCCCGCGGCGGCGTTGCGGAAGTCGGCGGTTCCGATGATCGGCGGGTATTTGCCGAAAAGAGCGGAATTCCGGGAGATTTCCTCCATCACGAATTTCGGGAAGGGATGTTGTGGCTCGCCCAGCGACATGACGAGCGGCGGCTTTCCCGGTTCAATCCCCTCAATCAGCGCATTGAGGCGCGGAAAAGGGCTGTCCGGAAGGCTCTCGAAGCGTGAGGAAGGGCTCGCCGTCATGGGAATCGCGCAAGGTCCTGTGGCGCACCGGACCCGCGATACAAGATGTGCGGAAACCGGGATAAGCGGAACGGCGCGATCTTAGCTTCCAGAGGCGGGCCGGTCCAGTCACCCGAACCGGCGCGCGCCGTGGAAAAAGCTGTGGAATTCCCGCGTCTTATCCACAGAATCGCAAGCAGCCACTTAACGAAAGCTTAAAAGTGGGGCGCAGGAAGGTCGTGCTGGTCAGCGGGGCGGCATGTCCGCTTCCGGGTTTGCGCCGATCTTGTGGATCGAAAGGTCGGCACCGCGATGCTCTTCTTCCTCGCCGAGCCTTATGCCGATGAGGGTCTTGAGGATGGCATAGAGCGCCAGACCGGCAACACCTGCGTAAAGGGCGCCGCCGAGAGAGCCGGCAAGCTGGCTGAGGAAGGTCACGCCGCCAAGCCCGCCCAGCTCCGTAAGGCCGAAAATGCCCGCGGCGATACCGCCCCAGAGGCCGCACAACCCATGAAGCGGCCAGACGCCGAGCACGTCGTCGATCTTGAAGCGCGCCTGGGACGCCTCGAACATGACGACGAAAAGCGCGCCTGCAACGCCGCCGACAACGAGCGAACCGAGTGGGTGCATGATGTCCGACCCGGCGCAGACCGCGACGAGGCCCGCAAGGGCGCCGTTATGGATGAAGCCCGGATCGTTCCGTCCGACGGCAAGCGAGACGAGGATGCCGCCCGCCATGGCGAGGAGCGAGTTCATGGCGACGAGGCCGGAGACGCTTTCGAGCGACTGGGCGGACATCACGTTGAAGCCGAACCAGCCGATGCAGAGCAGCCAGGAACCCAGCGCCAGCCAGGGGATCGAGGATGGCGGAAAGCCGACAAGCTTGCCTTCCTTCGTGTAGCGGCCCTTGCGCTGGCCGAGCATCACGACTGCGCCGAGCGCGAGCCAGCCGCCGACCGCGTGGACGACGATCGAGCCCGCAAAGTCGTGGAACGGGGCGCCGAAGGCAGATTCGAAGCTCTCCTGAAGACCGAAATTACCGTTCCAGACGATGCCTTCGAAGAAGGGGTAAATGAGGCCGACGATGACGGCGGTGGCCATGGCCTGGGGCCAGAACCGCGCGCGCTCCGCGATGCCGCCCGAAATGATTGCGGGGATGGCGGCGGCGAAGGTGAGCAGGAAGAAGAACTTCACAAGCGAGGCCCCTTGCGGCGCGAAGCTCGCGCCTTCGGCTGCCTCGTTGCCATTCAGCACCGCCGCGCTGAAGAAGAAACCGACGCCATAGGCGACCGCGTAGCCGATGAAGAAATAGGCAATGGTCGAGACCGCGAAATCGGCCAGGATCTTCACCAGCGCATTCACCTGGTTCTTGTGGCGCACGGTGCCGACTTCCAGGAAGGCGAAGCCCGAATGCATCGCGAAGACGAGAATTGCACCCATGAGAATGAAAAACACATCGGCGCCGGCGCCCGAGACGGCGCCAGCGGATTCGATCGCGTCCATGAAGGTCTCCCCTTTCGTTGCCACCACACATCCGGCCGGCTTTTGTCTGGCCTTGTCCGGATGCTCCCGCCGCGATTTGTACCCCCCGGGGGAGCCGCGGCCTGATTATTCAGCGAAGTGCACAATCAATATGCATGCCATTCGGCTGCATTTTGTCGAGGCACGTGAGATCAAGGACTTAGCGGAGGCGACGGAAAATATAGGGCGGGCAGACAGATTTTCTGCCTAGCAATTGACCGCCATCCGGAGGCAAACGGATTAATTGTTATGCAGAGTATCTGCGTTCTGCGCCAGGGAACGGAGCGGTTGCATAAAAAAGAGCCCGCAGAGGGGATCTGCGGGCTCAAGTCATACCGCGAACGCCCGGAAGTGGTGGCAAGGGGTTCGCAGCCGTGGGAGAGAAGCGGGGCCTAGAGGGAGGAGGCTCCGCTCCGAGAGATCGAATGTTAGCGGACGGTGAACTCCGGATAGGCTTCGACGCCGATTTCGGCCTTGTCGAGACCCATCATTTCTTCCTCTTCCGAGCAGCGGATGCCGATCGTGAAGCGCAGTGCGAGCCAGAGCACGAGGCTCGTCACGGCGACGAAGATGCCGATGGAGATCACGCCCGTCGCCTGAGCGGAGAAGTTCGTGTCGGCGTTGGTCAGCGGAACCGCCATGGTGCCCCAGATGCCACAGAAGAGATGGACGGGGATTGCGCCCACCACGTCGTCGATACGGAGCTTGTCGAGGAGCGGAACCGTCAGCACCACGATCACGCCGCCGATGGCGCCGATGGCCAGGGCCCAGCCGAGCGTCGGTGCGAGCGGCTCAGCCGTGATCGACACGAGGCCGGCCAGAGCGCCGTTCAGCGCCATGGTGATGTCGACCTTCTTGTAGAGCAGCTGCGTGAGCAGCATCGCCGCGACCACGCCGGCAGCCGCCGCCATGTTCGTGTTGATGAAGATCGTCGCCACCGCATTCGCCTCATCGGGCGAACCGAGCGCGAGCTCCGAACCGCCGTTGAAGCCGAACCAGCCGAGCCACAGGATGAAGGTGCCGAGCGTCGCGAGCGGCATGGACGAGCCGGGCATCGGGTTGACGCCGCCGCCCTTCACATACTTGCCGATACGCGGGCCGAGCACGAGAGCGCCCATCAGAGCAGCCCAGCCGCCCGTCGAATGCACAAGCGTCGAACCGGCGAAGTCGGAGAAGCCGAGTTCGCTGAGCCAGCCGCCGCCCCACTGCCATGCGCCCTGGATCGGATAGATGACGCCGGTCAGGAAGACGGTGAAGACCAGGAACGGCCAGAGCTTGATCCGTTCGGCCAGCGTGCCCGAAACGATCGAAGCGGCGGTCGCCACGAAGACCATCTGGAAGTACCAGTCGGAAGCGGAAGCATAGCCCGATCCGTCGCTTGCGACACCGCCGGAATCGTCCACGCCCCAGAGCGAGATGGAGCCGAAATAGCCGCCGTCGACGCCCGAATACATCAGGTTGTAGCCGACGAGGTAGTACATGATGCCGGCGATGGAATAGAGCGCGATATTCTTCGTGCACTGCATCGCGACGTTTTTGGAGCGGACCAGACCCGCCTCAAGCATTGCGAAGCCGGCCGCCATGAACATGACGAGGAAGCCGGTCATCAGGAACAGCAAGGTGTTGAACACGTATGCCGTATCGGGCGCGCTGAGCGCAAAGGCCTCTTCGGCCACTTCTTCGACTTCCTGCGCGAAGGCAGGCGCCGACATGGCCAGTACGGCGAGCCCCGCCATCCCCGCCAATCGAATGTATCGTCCAGTCTTGGTCATCGTTCCTCTCTCGTTAGAGGGTTGCCTTCCCCAATTACGAAAGCCGCTTAGTCAGTACAGTGACTAAAGAGCTTCCGCGTCCGTTTCGCCGGTGCGGATACGCAGCACCTGCTCGACGGAAATCACAAAAATCTTGCCGTCGCCGATCTGGCCGGTCTTCGCCGCGCCGCTGATCGCGGAGACGACGCTGTCGGCCTGGTCGGTTGCGACGACCACTTCAATCTTGAGCTTTGGCAGGAAGTTCACCGCGTACTCCGCGCCGCGATAGATTTCGGTCTGGCCTTTCTGCCGGCCGTAACCCTTCACTTCCGTCACGGTCAGACCCTGGACACCGATCGCCGTCAGGGCTTCTCGGACTTCGTCCAGCTTGAATGGCTTTATGATCGCCATAACGAGCTTCATTTGAGTTTCCTCTTTTCTGCCGCCGGATGGGCCTCGTGCCGCCGGCGTTTGTCCGCCCGGTCCCAACGCCGCCATGTCGATTGAAGCGGGCGTCCGGGCTCAAGCTCACACCTACAATCAAGAACCGTGCCGCGCGTGATTGCTGTGGAAGTGCCGCCGGCCGGCCACGAATCCGGCGACTTTACGGCACATGTTGTGGCGCTGCGTTTGTTGTCGCGGAGGACATGCCCCAGATGGCCGCCCTTCGATGCTCAATTTCTGTGCAACAGCATTCGCAACAGTCAGTCCACGGAGATATGATGACGACGCAGATCATCTTGCGCATCTGCATCACTTACACATCTTCCACTTGCGCCTGCATTCCCGCGCGGCACTGGCGAAACAAAAAGGGCGCCCGTGAGGACGCCCTTTCTCTCGTATCGTGACAGCGTCTAGTGGATCACTTCGCCATGCAGGCTGATGTCGAGACCTTCCACTTCCTCCTGCGGCGACACACGCAGGCCGAAGAAGAGGCGCGTGAGCATAAGAAGAATGAAAGTGCCGACGCCGCAATAGACGATGGTGACGACAATGCCCTTGATCTGCACGCCGACCTGCGCCCAGTTGCCGTCGATGGCACCGAGGGGCGCGTCCGCGCCGGTGATGGCGGCGGTCGCGAAGACGCCGGTGAGCACGGCGCCGACAATGCCGCCGACCGCGTGTACGCCGAAGACATCGAGCGCGTCGTCATAGCCGA
>JAGUWA010000006.1 GCA_020062605.1 Parvibaculum sp.
GCGTCCGATCAAATGATCGTGATTGCCGATGCGTCGAAACTGGTGGAGACGCTGGGCGCCTTTCCGCTTCCCGTCGAGGTTATTCCTTTCGGCGCCACGGTCACGGCGCGCAAGATCGCGGAAGTCGCCAGCGCTTTCGGCTGCACGGGCAAGATGTCCCGCCGCGCCGACGAATATGGCGAGCCCTTCTTCACGGACAGCGAGAACTTCATCTACGACTGCGCATTCGGCAAAATTCCGGACCCGGACGGCCTCGCCGCGGCCTTGAACCGCATCCCGGGCGTTGTCGATAACGGATTGTTTATCGGCATTGCCGCGCTCGCCATTGTAGGCACGCCCTCGGGTACCGATATCCTCGAGACGAAATAGAAAATGACTCGTCATGGCCCGGCTTGTCCGGGCCATCCACGTCTTTGATAAAGGCGAGGCGGTTAAGACGTGGATGACCCGCCCTCCTTTATAATTAAGGCGGGCGGGTCATGACGGAAGTGAGGCAGGAACGATGAGCGATACGACCAAATACGACTACGACCTCTTCGTCATCGGCGCGGGTTCCGGCGGCGTCCGCGCGGCGCGTATCGCCGCGAGCTATGGTGCGAAGGTCGCCGTGGCCGAGGAATACCGCGTTGGCGGCACCTGCGTCATTCGCGGCTGCGTCCCGAAAAAGCTCTTCGTCTATGCAAGCCATTTCTCGGACGACTTCGAGGACGCGGCGGGTTTCGGCTGGACGGTCGGCGAAACGAAATTCGACTGGAAGACGCTTGTCGCCAACAAGGACAAGGAAATCGACCGGCTGAACGGCATCTACATTCGCAACCTCGAAAAGGCGGGTGTCGAAATCGTCGAATGCCGCGCCACCGTGAAGGATGCGCATACCGTCCACCTCATGGGTCAGGACCGGGACGTCACGGCGGAACGCATCCTGATCGCCGTCGGCGCAGCGCCGTTCCTGCCCGACATTCCGGGCATCGACCACGCGATCACGTCGAACGAAGCCTTCCACCTGGAAGAGCTGCCGAAGCGTGTCGTTGTCGTGGGCGGTGGCTATATCGCGGTCGAGTTCGCCGGCATCTTCAACGGCCTCGGCGTCGAGACCATGCAGCTTTATCGCGGGCCGCTCTTCATGCGCGGCTTCGACGACGATTTGCGCGACCTTCTCTCCGAGGAGATGATGAAGAAGGGTGTCGACCTGCGCATGAACAGCGACATCGTCTCCATCGAGAAGGAGGGGGGCGAGCTGCACCTGAAGCTTACCGACGGCGATGTCATTCGCACGGACTGCGTCATGTATGCGACGGGCCGTAACCCGAACACGAAGGGGTTAGGGCTCGAGGAAACGGGCGTGAAGCTTGGGCCGGCGGGCGAGGTCGTGGTGGACGATTATTCGAAATCCACGGTGGACAGCATCTATGCCGTGGGCGACGTCACTGACCGCGCGAACCTGACCCCCGTCGCTATCCGCGAGGGCCACGCCTTCGCCGACACGGTCTATGGCGGCAAGGACGTGAAGGTCGATCATTCGATCATTCCGACGGCGATCTTCTCGCAGCCTGAAATGGGCACGGTCGGCCTCACCGAGGCGCAGGCCCGCAAACAGTGCGAAGAAGTCGATGTCTACAAGACCGCCTTCCGCGCCTTGAAGAACACGCTTTCCGGCTCGCACGAGCGCACCTTCATGAAACTCGTGGTCGATGCGAAGTCGGACAAGGTGCTTGGTGTCCACATCATGGGTTCGGGCGCGGGTGAGCTCATCCAGGCGATCGGCATCCTGGTAACGCTCGGCGCCACCAAGGCCCAGTTCGACATGACCATCGCCGTCCATCCCACAGCAGCCGAGGAACTGGTGACGCTGAAGGAGAAGTGGCAGGCCCCGGTCATCAAGGCCGCGGATTAACCTCGTTCGGGGCATCGTCCAGCGCGCTCAAGGGCTTAGGCTTCCCTTTAGAGCCCTTGTGGACTATATATCCGCCTTCCATATGAGAAGTGTGCGGGCGTTCCGGAAAATGCCCCGGATTCCGTGCGCTTGACTGCGTTTCGGAGAGAAGATCATGGCGGACAATTGGAAACCGGAGAGCTGGCGCGCAAAGCCCGCGAAGCATCTCCCGGCTTACCCGGATGAGGCGGCGCTGGCCACCGTTGAAGCGCGTTTGCGCTCCTATCCGCCGCTCGTTTTTGCAGGTGAGGCCCGCAAGCTTAAGGCCGAACTCGCCGATGTCTGCGAGGGCCGTGCTTTCCTGCTTCAGGGCGGCGACTGCGCCGAGAGCTTCGCCGAATTCTCCGCAGACAATATCCGCGACACCTTCCGTGTGCTGCTGCAGATGGCCGTGGTGCTGACCTTCGCCGCCGCCTCGCCGGTCGTGAAGGTGGGCCGCATCGCCGGCCAGTTCGCGAAGCCGCGTTCTTCGCCCACCGAGACCATCGGCGATGTCACGCTGCCGTCCTATCTCGGCGACAATATCAACGGCATCGAGTTCGACGAGAAATCGCGCGTGCCCGATCCCGAGCGGCTGCTGCGCGCCTATTCGCAGTCGGCCTCGACGCTGAACCTCATCCGCGCCTTCGCGCAGGGCGGCTACGCCGATCTCGATTTCGTGCACCGCTGGAATCTCGGCTTCGTCGCCGACAGCGCCGAGGGCGCACGCTACGAGGAGCTTGCGAACCGCATCACCGAGGCGCTCGACTTCATGCGCGCCTGCGGCATCGACGGCGAGACGCAGCCCCAGCTTCACACGACCGACTTCTACACGAGCCACGAGGCTCTGCTGCTCGGTTACGAGCAGGCGATGACGCGCATCGATAGCACCACGGGCGACTGGTACGACACCTCCGCCCACATGCTCTGGATCGGCGATCGCACGCGCCAGCCCGATCACGGTCATGTCGAATATATGCGCGGCATCAGGAACCCCATCGGCATGAAGTGCGGCCCCTCGCTCGACCCGGAAGAGCTTGTGCGCCTCACCGACATCCTGAACCCGAAGAACGAGCCGGGGCGCCTCACGCTCATCTGCCGCTTCGGCGCCGAGAATGTCGAGAAGCACCTGCCGCAATTGATCCGCGCCATCGAGCGCGAGGGCAAGAAGGTCGTCTGGTCCTGCGACCCGATGCACGGCAACACCATCAAGGCGTCGTCGGGCTACAAGACGCGCCCCGTCGACCGCATCCTCGCCGAAGTGCAGGCCTTCATGGCCGTGCATCGCGCCGAGGGCACCCATGCCGGCGGCGTCCATTTCGAGATGACCGGCCAGAACGTCACCGAATGCATCGGCGGCGCGCAGGCGATCACCGAGACGGAACTTGGCGACCGCTATCACACGCATTGCGATCCGCGCCTCAACGCAAGCCAGTCTCTGGAGCTCGCCTTCCTCATCGCCGAAGGGCTGAAGAAGGAGAGGGCGGAAGCCCGCCGCGCCCAGCCCGCCCTCGCGCTCGGCGCCTGGTAAGGCGAGACGGACAGAGAGACGAAAAGGCCCGGTGGAAACACCGGGCCTTTTTCTTAGCTCACCTTGATCAGCCGCCGTCCCAAATTCTCGCCCTCGAACAACCCGATAAACGCCGCCGCCGATCCCTCGATCCCTTCGGACACATCCTCTGTGTACTGAAGCTTCCCCGCATGGATCCACCCGGCCATCTCGGCCTGCGCCTCGCGAAACCGCTTGAAATAGTCGAACACCACAAGCCCCTCCATCCGCAGGCGATGCGTGATGAAGCGCGTTACGTTGCGGATACCGATGAGTTCGTCGTCGGCGCGGTTATATTCGCTCACCTGGCCCGAAATGACGATCCGCCCGTGCTCCTTCATGTTGAGGATCGCGGCGTCCAGCATCTCGCCGCCCACATTGTCGAAATAGATGTCGACGCCGTCCGGGCAGTGCTCGCGGATCGCCGCGCGCAGATCCGCGCCCCGATAGGAGAAGCAGGCGTCGAAGCCGAGCCCCGTCACGTAGTCGCATTTCTCCTTCGATCCTGCAATGCCGACAACGCGGCGTCCCTTCATCTTCGCGATCTGCCCGGCGGTGGCGCCCACCGGCCCTGCGGCCGACGAAATCAGCACCGTGTCGCCTTCCTTCGGGCTCCCGAGTTCCAGCAAACCGAAATAGGAGGTGAGCCCCGGAATGCCGAGCACGCCGATCGCCGCCGTTGGCCGGAGCTTCCCGTGATAGATCGCCGGGTCCAGCACCTGCACGCCGCGCCCGTTCGAGATCGCATGGGTCACCCACCCGAAGCCGCCGGTTACCCGGTCGCCGACCTTGAACTTCTCGTTCTTCGACGCCTCGACCACGCCCACCATCGCGCTGTCGATGGTCTCGCCCAGAGGCAGTGCCGCCGTGTAGCTGTCGCCCGAAAGCCGTCCGCGCATGCCGGGATCGACCGAATGGAACTCGGTGCGGATCAGGATTTCATGCTCGCCGATCTCCGGCAGCCGGGTCTCCTCCAGCCGGAAATTCTCCGCCCTCGGCTTCCCCTCCGGCCGCGACGCCAGCACCCATCGCTTCGCTTTTGTCGGCATGTGGTCTCCTCCCCTCACATTCTTTCGTCATTGCGAGGAGCGAAGCGACGAAGCAATCCAGGGGCCGCAAACGCCGTGCTGGCCGCCCTGGATTGCTTCGCTTGCGTTCGCAATGACGTTCGCGGATTTACACCGCCTTGTCCGGCCCGATCTTCACCAGCATCTTGCCGAAATTCGCGCCCTTGAAGAGATTGAGGAAGGCCTTCGGCGCATTCTCGATGCCTTCTTCCACCGTCTCTTCCCAGTGCATCTTTCCGGCTTTGATGAGCGGACCCATCTCGGCGAAGAACTCGCCGATATGCTGGAAATAGTTGGACACGATGAAGCCCTGCAGGCGCAGGCTCTTGCCGACGATCTGGATGAGGTTCGTCGGGCCGGGGCGCGGTTCCGTGTCGTTATACTGTTCGATCATGCCGCACAGCGCCGCGCGCCCGTTCGGCCGCATGGACTCGATCGCCGCTTCGAGATGCTTGCCGCCCACATTCTCGAAATAGACGTCGATCCCCTTCGGGAAAGCGTCCTTCACGGCCTTGGTCAGGTCGCCGCAGGTCTTGTAGTTGATCGCCTTGTCGATGCCGGCAACATCCGTCAGCCACTTGCACTTCTCGTCGGAGCCAGCCGAGCCCACCACATAGCAGCCATGCGCCTTCGCAAGCTGGCAGACGACGGAGCCCACGGCGCCCGAGGCGGCGGAGACAAACACCGTCTCGCCGTCTTTCAGTTCCGCCACCTTGAAGAGCCCGGCCCAGGCCGTCATCCCCGGCATGCCGAGCACGCCGAGAAACGCCTCGATGGGGCCGAGCGCCGGATCGACCGGCGTGAAGCCCGCCGCCGCCGCCGTCGCGAATTCGCGCCAGCCCAGCATGTGGTTCACATAAGTTCCCACCTTCAGCTTGTCGCTCTTCGACGCGACCACCTGGCCGATCGCGCCGCCTTCCAGCGGGCTGCCGATCTGGAACGGCGGCACATAGCTCTCGCGATCCATCATGCGACCGCGCATGTAAGGGTCGACCGACATCCAGATGTTCCGCACCAGAGCCTCGCCCTCGCCGGGCTGGCGCGCTTCCGTCGTCGCCAGCTCGAAATCGCTCTCCTTCGGCATGCCGACAGGCCGCGCCTTCAGGCGGATTTCCCTTGAGGTCAGGTTCATCATGGCACTCCTCCACGTCGTTCAGGTTTTCGTTGAGGGGAGACTAGCCGCCTTTGCCCGGCGGCGGAAGGAAACTTGCCCTCGCCTGAACAACTGCGTGTGAGTTTCCGAACAGCCCTTCCTCATTCGTCATTGCGAGGAGCGGCTCTGCCGCGACGCGGCAATCCATACAGCGCCGATCTCCGGCGCAAACGCCCAATGGATTGCTTCGCCCCTTCAGTCGTTCGCAAGGACGAACAAGAGGATTGAACGGCGCCTCAGTTCTTCCACCCGCCGCCCAGCGCGACGAAGAGGTCGGCGGCCGAGCCATAGCGGTCGAGCCTCGCGCTTGCCGCGCTGTCCCGCGCCGAAAGCCAGCTTCGCTGCGCATCGAGCACCGACAGGAGGTCGCTCGCCCCCGCGCGGTAGCGTGCCAGCGAAAGATCATAGGCCTTGCCCGCTTCCTCTGCCGCGACGTTGAGCGAATTCTCGCGCGCCGCCGTCGTCTCCACGGTCGTGAGAGCATTCTCGACCTCGGAAAACGAAGTGAGCACGGCAAGCTTGTAGGCCGCCGCGAGTTCCGCCTGCGCGCCTTTCGCCGATTGCAGGTTTCCTTCCAGCGTCCCGCCGGAAAAGATCGGCGCCAGCAGCGATGCGCCGATGGAGCTGACCGTCTCGGCCGCGCTCGCCGTCGCGAAGCTCCGCGTCAGCGACGCCGACAGGTCGATGCTCGGGAAGAAGGCCGCCCGCGCCGCGCCGATATCGGCATTGGCCGCTTTCAGCGAAGCTTCCGCGCTCTTGATGTCGGGCCGCCGCTCGAGCAGCGTCGAAGGCTGTCCCGCGGCGATGCTCGGCAGCACCACCTTGTCGAGCGTTTCGCCCTCCACGCTGAAGCGCCCCGGCACCGTCGCAACGAGGATCGCAAGCGCGTTCTCATTCGCCGCGAGTTCCGCGCGAAGCGAGGGAAGCGTCGCCTCGATGGTCGCCACCGTGTTGCGCTGCTGCGCAAGGTCGAGGCCCGAAATGCTGCCCGCCTTGTAGCGCGCCTCGACAATGTCGAGCGTGTCGCGTGCGGCTTTCAGCGAATCCTCGGCTATCGCGATCCGGTCTTTCAGCGTCAGGATCGTGAAATAGGTCGTCGCCACTTCCGACTGCACGATCAGCGCCGCGCTCTCCTTGTCGTATTGCGTTGCCTCCAGCGAAAGCGCCGCGGCGTTCGCC
>JAGUWA010000401.1 GCA_020062605.1 Parvibaculum sp.
GCGCCGGCGAGAAGGCGGTGCGCCGCCTCAACCCGCGCAAGGTGAAGTCGCAAGCCGTTCCCATCATCTACGATCCGCGCGTCTCCGGCGGCCTTGTCGGCCATTTCGCGGGCGCCATCTCGGGAAGCGCCATTACGCGCGGCACGAGCTTTCTCAAGAAGGAGATGGGCAAGCCCGTCTTTGCGAAGGGCATCTCCATCGTCGACGACCCGCACATGAAGCGGGGCTTGCGATCCAAGCCCTTCGACGGCGAAGGCGTGAAGAACCGCCGCATGCCGCTCATCGAGGATGGCGTGCTGACGACCTGGCTCCTCGACTCCGCGACGGCGCGCCAGCTCGGCCTCGAAACCACGGGCCACGCCGCGCGCGGAACGGGCGGCCCGCCTTCGCCCTCGACAACCAATCTCTACATGGAGGCGGGCTGCCTCTCCGTGAAGGAACTCATCGCCGACATCAAGCAAGGCCTCTACGTCACCGAGTTGATCGGCATGGGCGTCAACGGCGTCACCGGCGATTACAGCCGTGGCGCTTCGGGCTTCTGGATCGAGAATGGCGAGATCGCCTATCCGGTGAGCGAGATCACCGTCGCAGGCAACCTCCGGGAGATGTTCCTCAACATGACGCCCGCTGCCGATCTCGAATTCCGCTACGGCACGAATGCGCCCACCATCCGTGTCGAGGGCATGACCGTTGCCGGAAGCTGAGGCACGGGCCGCCGATTTCGCGCTGATGAAGGAAGCGGTGCGCGAGGCGGGAGCCATCGCCATGCGCTTCTACCAGACCGATCACAAGCAATGGTCGAAGGCGCACGACAACACGCCCGTCACCGAAGCCGATATCGAAGTGAACGAGCTTCTGCATGCCCGGCTTGCAGTGGCGCGGCCGGACTATGGCTGGCTCTCCGAGGAGACCGAGGACGACAGCTCGCGGCTCACACAGCCGCGCGTCTGGGTCGTCGATCCGATCGACGGCACCCGCGCCTTCGCCAAGGGCCGCCCGCATTTCGTGATTTCGGTCGCGCTTGTCGAAAACGGGCGTCCCGTACTCGCCGTTCTGTTCAATCCGGCAACGGATGAATTCTTCGAGGCCGAGGCCGGCAAGGGCGCGCGGCTCAACGGCCGCCCGATCCGTGTCAGCGATTGCAGCCGGGTCGAAGGTTGCCGGATGATCGCCTTCGCGCCCATGTTCAAGCATCCGTCATGGCCGGAACCATGGCCCGGCATGGACATATCCGACCGCAATTCCGTCGCCTACAGGATCGCCCTCGTCGCAAGCGGCCAGGCTGACGCCACGCTCGCCCTCAACGGCAAGAGCGACTGGGACCTCGCTGCCGCCGATCTCATCCTGCACGAGGCGGGCGGGCGCATGACCACGCATGACGGCACGCCCTTTTTCTATAACCGCGCTTCTACCCGTCATCCGAGCCTTCTCGCCGCGGGTCCCGCGCTCTACGACGCGCTGTTCGAGAAGGTGGGCCGGCTCGAATTGCCGCCGCGCCGTTCCTGACCTTCGCGCGTGCGCCACATCATGCTAGGGTTTTCCGCAGGGCAGCATATGTCCAGCGGGAGAATTTCATGACGAAGCAGCTTCTTCACCTCGTATTCGGGGGCGAACTCACGCATCTGGATACGCAGGAGTTCAAGGACGTATCGAAGCTCGACATCGTCGGCATCTTCCCCAACTATGCCGAGGCTCACAAGGCATGGAAGGCGGCCGCGCAGCGCACTGTCGACAATGCGCATATGCGCTACTTCATCGTCCATTTGCACCGGCTCATGGACCCTGAACAAGAAGAACAAGATGGACAGCATGAGCACTGAGGATACCAGTGGGAGCAAGTCGTCGGGCGGCCCAAGCGCCCTCGTTTCTCTTCTCTATCTCTTCGCCTTTCTGGGCGTCGTCTTCCTCGTCGCGGCGGCGGGCGGCGCCGTTACCGCGACAAGCGTGGGCGACTGGTACCAGACGCTCATCAAGCCGCCGCTCACGCCGGCGCCCTGGGTCTTTCCCGTCGTCTGGAATTTTCTCTATTTCCTGATGGCGATTTCGGCCTGGCTTATCTGGCGGACAACCGGCAGCTTCGACCGCTCGGGGCTGCCGCTCGCGATCTTCGGCGCCCAGCTCTCGCTCAACCTTGCCTGGAGCATCCTCTTTTTCGGCCTCCAGAACCCGCTGCTCGCCGCCGTCGAGATCGTTTTTCTCGATCTGGCCGTGCTCGGCACGGTGGCGGCTTTCGCGCGCTACAGCCGCCTCGCGGCCATTCTTCTCCTGCCCTATCTGGCGTGGGCGCTTTTTGCCACCTACCTCAACACAGGGATCGCGGTGCTGAACCACTGACGGCCGAAAATGCCAACGGGATGAAGCGTTTACCATTTTGCCGCTTTATGGCGGCCGGGCGCTGCCCGTGATATTGTCCGCGCAATCCCGCTGAACCGGGGCCCGCTGAACCAGGGCCCGCCGAACCGGGCGGCGCCGCCCGAGCGCGCCCCACAGAGACAGGCC
>JAGUWA010000181.1 GCA_020062605.1 Parvibaculum sp.
CGGTCGGCGCGCGATACTCGCCGAAACTCGCACGCAGCGCGGTGCCCCACTCGCCCGTGGTCACCCCCGCCTTCGCGCAGACGATGGAAGGCTCCATGATGTTGCGGCCTTCCTTCGCCGCCGCGCGCAGATCGGCAAGCGCCGCTTCGACGGCGGTATTGTCGCGCGTCTCGCGCCACTTCTTCAGCGCCGCGATCTGCTCGGCCTCGACACCGTGATCGACCACATGAATGGAGCCTGCGCCGGTCGAGAGCGGCGACGGCGCCGACTCCTCGTACTTGTTGACGCCAACCACGATCTGGCGCCCCGCCTCGATTTCCTCGAGGCGCGCGGAATTGGATTCGACGAGGCGCTCCTTCATATAGGCGCTCTCGACCGCTGCAACCGCGCCACCCATTTCCTCGATACGTGCAAGTTCTTCCCGCGCTTCCGCCTTCAGAGCCTCGACCTTCGCATCCATCACCTTCGACCCATCGAAGATGTCTTCATATTCGAGAAGATCGCTTTCATAAGCGAGTATCTGCTGGGCGCGAAGCGACCACTGCTGGTCCCAGGGACGCGGAAGACCAAGCGCTTCGTTCCATGCGGGAAGCTGCACGGCGCGCGCCCGCGCATTCTTCGACAATGTGACCGCCAGCATTTCGAGCAGGATGCGATAGACGTTGTTTTCCGGCTGCTGCTCGGTGAGGCCAAGCGAATTCACCTGAACGCCATAGCGGAAACGGCGAAGCTTCGCGTCCTCGACGCCGTAGCGCTCGCGGCAGATATCGTCCCAGAGATCGACGAAGGCGCGCATCTTCGCGATCTCCGTAATGAAGCGCACGCCCGCATTGACGAAGAAGCTGATACGGCCGACGACTTGCGGAAAATCCTTCTCGGGCACCTGTCCACCGGCCTTCACCCGGTCGAGAACGGCAATCGCCGTCGCGAGCGCAAAGGCGAGCTCCTGCACCGGCGTCGCGCCCGCTTCCTGCAGATGATAGGAACAGACGTTGGTGGGGTTCCACTTCGGCACTTCGGTATAAGTGTAGGAAACGACATCCGTCAGCAGACGCATCGACGGTGCGGGCGGGAACACGTAAGTGCCGCGCGAGAGATATTCCTTGATGATGTCGTTCTGAACCGTGCCCTGAAGTTTCTTCCGGTCGGCCCCGTGCTCGTCGGCGACGGCAATGTAGAGCGCGAGCAGCCATGCCGCCGTCGCATTGATCGTCATGGAGGTATTCATCTGCTCCATGGGAATGCCCTCGAAGAGGGCCCGCATGTCGCCGATATGGGAGACGGGCACGCCGACCTTGCCGACTTCGCCTTTCGCCAGAACGTGGTCGCTGTCATAGCCCGTCTGGGTCGGCAGGTCGAAGGCAATGGAGAGCCCCGTCTGCCCGCGCGACAGGTTCGTGCGGTACAGCTCATTCGACGCCTTGGCCGTCGAATGCCCGGCATAGGTACGAAAAATCCAGGGCTTGTCCTTCTTCGGACCGCCCGCACCGTTTTCACCGTTCCCGCTCATTGCCTGACCTCGCGTCAACAAACCTTTGAGAGCCCATTATCACAAGCTTTGCTGCGCTGCAAAAGGGCCCCGCGGAAAGCGCGCCCCGCAATGGATATCGCGCCGGGTCGCCGTACCCTGCGCAAATCGAAACTGAAATCACAATGAATGGACGGAATTCATGTCAGACCTGAACCAGTATCTCTTCCAGCTCGCCATGTCGGACGAGGCCCGTCCCCTGATGGCGGCCGTGCAGAAGCACATCGCCGAGAGTGTCGATCCGATCACCGAAGAATTTTTCCGCCTGAACGACGAGAAGGAAGACCGCTGGTCCTGGCACCCGCGCCAGCTTGAACTGCTGGAGGGGGCCAAGAACAAGGCCAAGGAGTCGGGCCTCTGGAACTTCTTCCTGCCGGACTCCGAGATCGGTTCCGGCCTCACCAATCTCGACTACGCCTATATCGCCGTCGAGCTCGGCAAATCGCCGCTTGCATCGGAATCTCTCAATTGCAGCGCACCGGACACGGGCAACATGGAGGTGCTGGAACGCGTCGGCACGCCTGAACAGAAGAAGAAGTGGCTGGAGCCGCTTCTCAACGGCGAAATCCGCTCGGCCTATGCGATGACCGAGCCCGACGTGCCGAGCTCCGACTGTCTTCAAGCGCGAGCGCGTAAGTGTCCTTGATTTTCTGCATCGGTTTCTCCTCCCTGCCGAGCAATATACGTAGGCTAACTCCGCAATTTGAATTCCACTGCGCCAATTAAGTGGCGGGATTCCGCGGGTTTGGGAGGAGGAGGTTTATATTGCGGCGCAAAATACCCTTGCATCCACGGCGTCAAATGCCAATGATCCGCGCCGGGCGCGCAGACCCCAGGGAACGGCGAGTGAGGTAAATTATGACGCATACGGACAAAAAGGATCTCTACGAGGTCGGCGAGATCCCGCCGCTGGGTCACGTGCCGGAAAAAATGTACGCCTGGACGATCCGCCGCGAACGCCACGGCCCGCCGCAGCAGGCGATGCAGGTCGAAGTCGTGCCGACCTGGGAGATCGACTCGAACGAAGTGCTCGTGCTCGTGATGGCCGCCGGCGTCAACTACAATGGCGTGTGGGCAGGCCTCGGCACGCCGATCTCCGTCTTCGACGTTCACAAGCTGCCCTATCACATCGCGGGATCGGATGCGTCCGGCATCGTCTACGCCGTCGGCTCCAAGGTGAAGCGCTGGAAAGTCGGCGACGAAGTCGTCATCCACTGCAACCAGGACGACGGCGACGACGAGGAATGCAATGGCGGCGATCCGATGTTCTCGCCGAGCCAGCGAATCTGGGGCTACGAAACGCCGGACGGTTCCTTCGCGCAATTCTGCCGCGTGCAATCGCAGCAGCTCATGCCCCGCCCGAAGCATCTGACATGGGAAGAGAGTGCCTGCTACACACTCACTCTCGCGACGGCGTACCGCATGCTCTTCGGTCACCGGCCGCACATTCTCTCGCCCGGACAGAACGTGCTTGTGTGGGGCGCTTCGGGAGGCCTCGGCTCCTTCGCCGTGCAGCTCTGCGCGACAGCGGGTGCCCATGCCATCGGCGTTATTTCAGACGACAGCAAGCATGACTTCGTCATGTCGATGGGTGCGAAAGGCGTCATCAATCGCAAGCATTTCAATTGCTGGGGTCAGTTGCCGAAAGTGAACTCCGAGGAGTTCAACGACTTCATGAAGGAAGCGCGGAAGTTCGGCAAGGCCGTGTGGGACATCACCGGCAAGGGCATCGATCCCGACATCGTCTTCGAGCATCCCGGCGAGTCGACCTTTCCGGTGTCCTGCATGGTCGCCAAGCGCGGCGGCATGGTCGTCTTCTGCGCCGGCACGACGGGCTTCAACCTCACCTTCGACGCACGCTTCGTGTGGATGCGCCAGAAGCGAATCCAGGGCTCGCATTTCGCGCATCTGAAACAGGCATCGGCCGCGAACCAGCTCGTCATCGAGCGCCGCATCGACCCCGGCATGTCGGAAGTTCTTCCGTGGGCGGACATTCCACTCGCGCATGACAAGATGTGGAAAAACGAACACCTGCCGGGCAACATGGCGGTGCTCGTTTCGGCGGCGCGGCCGGGGCTCAGGACGATCGAGGACGCCATCGAAGCGGGGACAAAAGCGGCCTGAAACGGCCTACTGTCATCGAACTGTCATCGAAACGTCACAAGCCGCGAAAGCGGGGATAAAGGCAATGAGGGCCGGGGATAACCCGGCCCTTTTCATGTCCGCTTCATGCCTGCCGGGACGGCTTGAAAAAACTTGCCCCCGGTTTCGTCTTCGCCCCCGCGATAGGGTGAGCGAAAAATAACAATCCCCGGATTGCGGCGAACCTCAGGCGGCGGTCTTTTCCGGCTCGGCCGATTCGGCGGCGGGCGCCGGCGCGGAGGCGGGCCCTTCGCTGGCC
>JAGUWA010000233.1 GCA_020062605.1 Parvibaculum sp.
GCGGCGGCAAGCGCCGCGCCGCAAATGACGGATGAAACGGAAAACCACCCGGCAACGGAAGAGGGCGCAGCAATCGCCCTCACCGGCACGGAAGACGACGCGCTTCGCACTGCGTCGCTGGCCGACCCCGGCCTTTTCGATCCGCTTACGGAAGAGAAGCTGGCCGCGGAAGCCGCAAGCCTGCCCGCCGCACCGAAGTCAGTCGCGCAGACGGTCGAACTCGCGAGCGGCGAGACGCTGATGGAAGTGCTGCAGGACGCCGGCGTCGATCGCATCGATGCCTATCATGCGGTCGCGGCGATGACGTCGCATTACAGCCCGCGCAAGCTGCGCGCCGGACAGGAAATCTCGCTCACATTCATGGAAACGCCAGACGGCGCCGTGGGTGAGGACGAAAGCGGCACGCCCGCGAAATACCTCACCGCCCTTTCGCTCGTGCCCGATATCGAACGCACGATCGAGGTGAAGCGCAACGAGGACGGCAGCTTCGAAAGCCAGGAGATCAAGCACGAATTCACCGAAGGCTTCGTGCGCGCAGCGGGAACGATCAACAACTCGCTCTTCCTCGATGGCGAACAGGCCGGCGTTCCCGCGCCCATCATCATCGAACTGATCCGCATGTATTCCTACAGCGTCGATTTCCAGCGCGAAATTCAGCCGGGCGACAAGTTCGAAGTCTATTTCAGCCGCAAGTTCGACGAGAACGAACGGCCCGTGAAGGAAGGCGACGTGCTCTTCGCCGCGCTGACTGTCGGCGGCAAGTCCCACAAGCTCTGGCGCTTCGATCCGGGCGACGGCGTCTGGGACTATTTCGACGAGAACGGCCAGAGCATGAAGAAGTTCCTGATGAAGACGCCGATCGACGGCGCGCGCATCAGCTCGACCTACGGTCTGCGCCGCCATCCGATCCTCGGCTACTCGAAGATGCATGCGGGCGTTGACTTTGCCGCGCCGCGCGGCACGCCCGTCTATGCCGCGGGCGACGGCACGATCACGCGCGCGAACCGCTTCGGCAGCTTCGGCAACTACGTGTCGATCCGCCATGCGAACGGCTACGAAACGGCTTACGCGCATTTGAACGGCTTTGCGCGTGGCATCAAATCCGGCACGCGCGTGCGTCAGGGGCAGGTGATCGCCTATGTCGGCACGACGGGACGCTCCACCGGTCCGCATCTCCACTACGAGGTGCATGTCGGCGGCAAGAAGATGAACCCGCTCGCGCTCAAGGTGCCGACCGGACGCAAGCTCGACGGCAAGCAGCTCGCCGCCTTCAAGGAAATGCGCGGCACGCTGTCGACGCAGATGGCTGAAGCCCCGCTCGCCACCAAGGTCGCGCAGGCGACGGTGGATGCGGACGGCGGCGCGAACTGATCATCCGTTCACGGAACAGACGGGGAGCCGGGTTGCCGCAAGGCACCCGGCTCTTTTCGTTTTCCGGGGATAAAACGGCCTGTTTCACGCCTTCTGTCATCGTAATGTCACGATAACGTCACAGAGCGATTTCGCACGCCGCGGCGTACCGGCAAACGCACACCGGCGCGCACCTCTCGCGCCGCCCGACGAAGCGGGATATCCCCGGATGGGCCCGCACCCGGGGACAAGTCGCCGCCTCACACGGCGCAAGCGCCCGCTGAAAACTTGTCCCCGGTTCCGGACGCCCCGCGTCAGTCGTCGAGGAAGGTCCGAATCGAGGCATTCGCCCGCTCCGGCATTTCGAGCGGCAGGAAATGCGATGCGCCGGGCACGATGTCGAGCGTCGCATCGGGAATGGCATAGGCCATGCTTTCGGTATGCGTCCGCTTGATGCTGTCATGCTCGCCCGCCATGACGAGGACAGGCGCCTCGATGCGGCCGAGATCGGCGGCGGCATAGCTGGGCGAGGTCCGCCACATATGGAGCACCTTCTCCGCGAAGACCGGCCAGCGGGACGGATCGGGCGCGACATTGATATAGAAGTCGCGCGCCGGCGCGAGCGCCTCGCCGAGCTCCGCCGCGCTTTCCGGCGGCGTGGATGAAAGCCCGTCCAGACTGTAATTCGCCCCCATCGTGACGAGGCGGCGGACGCGGTCCGGATGCTCCATCGCGATGATGAGGCCGATGATGCCGCCATCGCTCCAGCCGACGATGTCCGCTTTCTCGATGCCGAGCTCGTCCATGAGCGCCAGCATGTCGGCCGCCATCTGCTCATAGGCGATCGGCGCATCGGTATCGCCCGAGCGGCCATGACCGCGGCTGTCCGGCGCGACGACGAAGTGCGAGGGCGCCAGCGCCGAGATCTGGTAGTGCATGCTTTCGATGAAGCCCATGCCGCCATGGAGCACGAGAACGGGCGGCGCTTCGCGGTCGCCATAGGTCTCGTAATAGAGGTCGATGCCATTGACCGCAGCATGCGCGCCGCCATTCGCCTCGCCGGAAAAGAGTTTCCAGACATAGAAGGCGGGAATGCCGGAGGCCGACCGGTTGAGCGCCCAGAAACCGGCAGCCGCGAGCACAACCAGCAGCGCGACGGCAGGCAGGATCAGTTTCTTCCGGTTCTGCGGCATGGAGCCCCCCGGCAGCGCGCACAAATCACGGCGCGTTGAACTTCCTCAAAAACTCCCACACAGGGATAGCGACAATGCCACCCAGCATGCCGCCCAGAAAACCCGGAATCTCTGCATTGAAGAGAAGATTCCACAGATACCCCGCGATGACGCTTGCCAGAATAATGGCCAGGAACGTGAGGACGAGTTTCATCCAGAATCCCATTGCCTGTCTCCCTGCTTGCGGCGTGCCTCCGGCGATGGCCGGATAACCCGGACCCCAACCCTAGAGAAACGGGCCGCGATTGGATATGGCCTGGTTGGCGAGAAAAAGGCCGTTCCGGGGAGCGGCCTTTTGCCTTTGTATCTTCTGCGGCAACCGAAAAACCTTCCAGACATATCAGCGCCGAGAATGCCGGAGCAATTGGCGCTGAGGGACCAGAACCAAGCGCCGTCCAGCACGACGAGAAGCGTCACGCCGACAATATGAGTCTCCTCCGATGCTTCAATGCAGGCCCTGGCGCTTTACTACGGCCCATTCCCCTACGCGGACACCACGAATCGGGCGATATTCTTTCATGGAATAATGTATTGACGTGAGAACAAATAGAGAACCTTAATGGACGCTGCGACTTCAAAATCGTCCCGATCCAAAAGCCGGACCGACACGAAGGAAACCCACAAAATGCGGGCAGCGTCCATTGCCAGATTGCAGACTGACCGCGATGCCTTGGTTCGCTGCGAAGACAATTTGTCTTTCATGCGTCCGCTTGCATCCGAGTCCGTGCAATTGATCGTGACTTCACCTCCCTACAACATCGGCAAATCATATGAGTCTCGTTCGCCTTTGAATGAATATGTCGCGGCACAGGCACAGGTCATCTCCGAATGTGTCAGACTTCTCACCCCGGGCGGCTCGCTTTGCTGGCAGGTCGGCAACCATGTGGACAGAGGCGAGATATTTCCTCTCGACATGGTTCTCTACCCGATTTTCAAAGAGCACGGCTTGCGCCTGAGAAATCGGATCATCTGGCATTTTGAGCACGGGCTTCATTGCACCAAGAGATTGTCAGGCAGGTACGAGACCATTTTGTGGTTCACGAAGGGAGACGAATACGACTTCGACCTGGATTCAATTCGCGTGCCCGCAAAGTATCCGGGCAAGAAGCATTTCAAAGGACCAAAGGCCGGGCAGCTTTCCGGAAATCCTTTGGGAAAGAATCCCGGAGACGTATGGATATTTCCGAACGTGAAATCCAATCATGTCGAGAAGACGGTTCATCCGTGCCAGTTCCCCGTCGAACTGGTTGAGAGGCTCGTCTTGTCACTAACCAAACCAGGAGACATTGTGTTCGACCCCTATATGGGGGTCGGGTCATCTGTCATTGCTGCCTTGAAGCACGACCGTCAGGGTTACGGCTGTGATGTCGTGCCTGAGTACGTAGACATTGCATGGGATCGCATACAACAGTTGAGGGCAGGTACTTTGAAAACACGCCCCATGAACAAGCCCGTTTATGACCCCTCTCTTCCGTATGGCGGCCACAAGTGAGGATCGCGACCCTCTACTCCCATTTGAATGGCCTGGAATTTTTGAAGGTTCACAAGCGAAAGCTGTGGAAGGAGATTACAGACGTCATCGAAGGTCTCGACGCATCTGCGTGCCGCACAAAGGTGTCAAAGGAAGCCAGAACCAAGGACAAGGTATTTTACTCTCCCATCGACATGAACGCCGCGATGAGTGGTTCATTCAAAGGCCACGGCTGGGGAGAACAAAGAACATCCTATTGGGTTACGTCGGACGCAAAACTGATCCGCAAGACAATGCAGCTCTCCGCTGCCGAGCAGAAAGCAGAGATCGAACGCGCAGGGCTTCAACCCATCTACTCTTACAATCAAACCGATTTTGTAAAAGAGCGAGTGGCGGTTGAGGTTCAGTTCGGGAAGTATTCCTTTGTTGCGTACGACCTGTTCGTAAAGCACATGGCATTTTACGTCGGTGACGTTATCGACGTGGGGATCGAGATATTGCCTATGAAGGAGTTGCAATCCGAAATGTCTTCCGGCGTCGCATACTACGAAGGCGAGCTTTACAATTTGATCCGAGAAGGTCGAGGTGTTCCTGCTGTACCTCTTGTTCTCGTCGGAGTCGCTCCATAGGCAAATCACGAAGCAAACACGAAAAAAGGCCGCTCGGATGAGCGGCCTTTCGTTTGTGAGCCTTCAAGCGGCACCTTACTGCGCCATGCGGCGGGTTTCGTCGCTCTCGTCGTCGGGACCGGTGACGGCGGCCCCGTGCGAGGAGGGCACCTCGCCCGTGTCGGCGCCGACCTCGTGACCGTCGATGATGAGACCTTCGGCGCCGGCCGACACGGTGACCTTTTGTCCGTCCGCGATCTTGCCCATGAGCAGGAGCTCGGCCAGCGGGTCCTGCAGGTTGCGCTGGATGACGCGTTTGAGCGGCCGTGCGCCATAGACCGGGTCGTAGCCCTGATCGGCAAGCCAGGTGCGCGCCGCCTCGTCGAGCGCGATCTCTATCTTGCGGTCGGCCAGCAGCTTCTGCAGCCGGACCATCTGGATGTCGACGATCGTGTCCATCTGCTCGCGGGTGAGCCGGTGGAAGAGCAGGATCTCGTCCAGACGGTTGAGGAATTCCGGCCGGAAGCGCGAGCGCACCACGTCCATGACCTGCGCGCGCACGCCCTCGACATCCTCGCCCGGCGCCTGCTCGGCGAGATATTCCGCGCCGAGATTGGACGTCATGATGATGAGCACGTTCTTGAAATCGACCGTGCGGCCCTGTCCGTCCGTGAGGCGTCCGTCGTCCAGCACCTGAAGGAGGACGTTGAAGACGTCGGGATGCGCCTTCTCGATCTCGTCGAACAGCACGACCTGATAGGGCCGGCGGCGGACGGCCTCTGTGAGCGCGCCGCCTTCCTCATAGCCGACATAACCCGGCGGCGCGCCGATCAGCCTCGCGACCGAATGCTTCTCCATGTATTCCGACATGTCGAGGCGGACGATCGCCTGATCGTCGTCGAAGAGGAAATCGGCAAGCGCCTTGGTGAGCTCCGTCTTGCCGACGCCCGTGGGCCCGAGGAAGAGGAACGAACCGATGGGCCGGTTGGGGTCCTGCAGGCCGGCACGCGCTCGGCGCACGGCGCGCGAAACGGCGGAGACGGCCTCCGCCTGTCCGACGACGCGGGCACCCAGCGCCTTTTCCATGCCGATGAGCTTTTCGCGCTCGCCTTCGAGCATCTTGTCGACGGGAATGCCGGTCCAGCGCGAAACGACCTGCGCGATGTGCTGTTCCGTGACGGCTTCTTCGAGCATCGCGCCGCCCTGCTGTTCGTGCTTCTCGGTTTCCGCGAGCTTCTTTTCGAGCTCGGGGATGATGCCATAGGCGAGCTCCGAGGCGCGCTCGAGCTTGCCGCCGCGCTGCGCCTGCACAAGTTCGTTGCGGGCTGAGTCGAGCTCTTCCTTGAGCTTCTGCGCGGAAGCGAGCTTCGACTTCTCGGCCGACCAGGCGGCCGCGAGATCGGCGGACTTTCGTTCGAGATCGGCAAGCTCCGTCTCGATCTTTTCGAGCCGGTCCTTCGAGGCGTCGTCCTTTTCCTTTTTCAGCGCCTCGCGCTCGATCTTGAGCTGGATGACGCGGCGGTCGATCTCGTCGAGCTCCTCGGGCTTCGAATCGACCTGCATCCGGAGACGCGACGCGGCCTCGTCCATGAGGTCGATCGCCTTGTCGGGCAGGAAGCGGTCGGCGATGTAGCGATCCGACATGGTGGCGGCAGCGACGAGCGCGGCGTCCGAAATGCGCACGCCGTGATGCAGCTCGTACTTCTCCTTGAGGCCGCGCAGAATGGAGATCGTGTCTTCCACCGTCGGTTCGTCCACGAAGACGGGCTGGAAGCGCCGCGCCAGCGCCGCGTCCTTTTCGACATATTTGCGGTATTCGTCGAGCGTCGTCGCGCCGATGCAATGGAGTTCGCCGCGCGCCAGCATGGGCTTCAAGAGGTTCGACGCATCCATGGCGCCGTCCGTCTTGCCCGCGCCGACAAGCTGATGCATCTCGTCGATGAAGAGGATGATGCCGCCTTCGGCCGCCGCGATTTCGGACAGCACGTCCTTGAGCCGCTCCTCGAATTCGCCGCGATATTTCGCGCCCGCGATCAGCGCGCCGAGATCGAGCGCCATCAGCGACTTGCTCTTGAGGCTTTCGGGCACGTCGCCATTGACGATGCGCAGCGCCAGACCTTCCGTGATCGCGGTCTTGCCGACGCCGGGCTCGCCGATGAGCACGGGATTGTTCTTCGTGCGCCGCGACAGCACCTGGATGGTGCGCCGGATTTCCTCGTCGCGGCCGATCACCGGATCGAGCTTGCCCGCGCGCGCATCCGCGGTCAGATCGCGCGCATATTTCTTCAACGCGTCATAGGCATCTTCCGCGCTCGCGCTGTCGGCGGTGCGGCCCTTGCGCACACGCTCGATGGCGGCGTTGAGGCTCTGCGCCGTGACGCCCGCGGTCTTGAGGATCTTTTCCGATTCGGTGCCCGGCGTGAGCAGGATCGCCAGCAGGAGACGCTCGGCGGTGACGTAGCTGTCGCCTGCCTTCTTGGCGAGCTGCTCGGCCTGCTCGAAGAGCTTCGCCATTTCCGGCGCGAGATAAAGCTGGCCCGCACCCGAGCCCTCGACCTTCGGTATTTTGGAAAGCGCCGTCTCGACGCCCTGCAACGCATGGTCGGGGCGGCCGCCGGCGGCACGGATGAGACCCGCGGCGAGACCTTCCTCGTCGTCGAGCAGAACTTTCAGAAGATGTTCGGGTGTGAAACGCTGATGCCCCGAGCGGACGGCAAGCCCCTGCGCGGACTGGATGAAGCCGCGGCTCCGGTCCGTATATTTTTCGAGATCCATATGTCTTCCCTTTCAAGCACGCTTCCCGGACAGCCGGGCATCCGCCCGCGCCACCACGTCGCGCCTCATATGCTTTGGCACCAACCCTCTTCGAGGCATTGATCCCCATCATGTATCGGATCAGATATTGGTGTTGCTTGATAGTCACACAAGGGGCAATCTCCAGTCAGTTTGCCGCAGAAACCTGCCGAATTCGTGAACCCGAAAGAGAGGCCCCACCATGGGAGACAGCGCCAGGATCGTCGGCCTCTACCGGTACCCGGTCAAGGGGCTCTCACCGGAGCCGCTGGCGGAGGTAACGCTCGAGGCGGGCGGCACGTTTCCCTTCGACCGCGCTTTTGCCATCGAGAACGGGAAACACGATTTCGATTCCGAAAACCCGAAGCATTTTCCGAAGATCAGGTTTCTGATGCTGATGCGGGACGAACGGCTGGCAAGGCTCAAGAGCCGCTTCGACGACGCGACGACGACGCTCCATATCGCACTGGACGGCAGCGAAGTGCTCGCCGCGGACCTGATGAGCGAAGAGGGCCGCGCCGCGCTGGAGGACTTCATGGCACGCTACATGGAGAAGGAATTGCGGGGCTCGCCCCGCGTCGTCCATGCGCCGGGCTTCTCGCATTCGGACGCGCCGGCGAAGCTCGTCTCGATCATCAATATGGCGAGCGTGCGGGCGCTGGAGGAGAAGGTGGGCCGGCACATCCATCCCTTGCGCTTTCGCGGCAATGTCTATGTGGAGGGGCTCGCCCCCTTCGAGGATCACGACTGGGTGGGCAGGCGCTTCGCCATGGGGGACACGCGCTTCAGGGGCGTGCACAAGACGGTGCGCTGCGCGGCGACGAATGTGGACCCGGAAACCGGCGCGCGCGACATGGAGATACCGCAGACGCTGATGCGCCATTGGGGCCATGCCGATCTCGGGCTTTATGCGGAAATAGAATCGCCGGGCACGTTGAGGCCCGGCGATCGCATCGTGCTGGAGGCATAGCCCCCTGCAGCCCTAGAGCAGATCACGATGAGACGGAATCGCCTTGCGATCCCGTCTCATCGTGAAAATCTGCTCGTCGCTTATAGTCTGGACCGTTTTCCGAACCGGCA
>JAGUWA010000413.1 GCA_020062605.1 Parvibaculum sp.
GCGTCCTGCGTCAGGTCGAGCGGGAAGCCATAGGTGTCGTAGAGTTTGAAGGCAACCTCGCCGGGCAGCACGCTCTTGCCGCCAAGCGCCTCGACCTCCTCGTCGAGCAGCTTCAACCCGCGCGTCAGCGTCTCGCGGAAGCGTGTCTCCTCGAGTTTCAGCGTCTCGGTGACGAGCGCCTCGGCGCGGCGGAGCTCGGGATAGGCATCGCCCATCTGGCGAACGAGCGCTGGCACCAGCCGGTACATCAGCGGCTCCTGCACACCGACAATCTGCGCGTGGCGCATGGCGCGGCGCATGATGCGGCGAAGCACATAGCCCCTGCCCTCGTTGGACGGCATCACGCCATCGGCGATCAGGAAGGAAGACGAGCGCAGATGATCCGCGATGACCCGGTGGCTCACCGAATGAGCCCCGTCGGGATCGGAATTCGACGCATCGGCCGACGCGACGATCAGCGACCGCATCAGATCGGTCGAGTAATTGTCATGCGTGCCCTGCAGCACTGCCGCGATCCGCTCGAGGCCCATGCCCGTGTCGATCGAGGGCTTGGGAAGCGGCGTCCGCGAACCGTCGCCATGCTGCTCATATTGCATGAAGACGAGGTTCCAGATTTCGATGAACCGGTCGCCATCCTCGTCCGGGCTGCCGGGCGGACCGCCGGGCACTTTCTCCCCGTGGTCGTAGAAGATTTCCGAGTTCGGCCCACAGGGACCGGTGTCGCCCATCTGCCAGAAGTTCGACTTGGCGCCGAGCCGGACGATCCTGTCGTCCGAAAGCCCCGCGATCTTCTTCCAGAGCCCGTGCGCCTCGTCGTCATCCTCATAGATCGTCACCATGAGGCGGCTTTCCGGCAGCGCGAATTCCTTCGTAATCAGGTCCCAGGCGAATTTGATCGCCTCTTCCTTGTAATAGTCGCCGAAGGAGAAGTTGCCGAGCATCTCGAAAAAGGTGTGGTGGCGCGCCGTGTAGCCCACATTGTCGAGGTCGTTATGCTTGCCGCCGGCGCGCACGCATTTCTGGGCGCTCGCCGCGCGGCGATAGGGCCGCGTCTCCTGGCCGGTGAAGACGTTCTTGAAGGGCACCATGCCGGCATTGGTGAAGAGCAGCGTCGGGTCGTTATTCGGCACGAGCGGGCCCGACGGCACGACTTCGTGGCCCTCACGCCGGAAGAATTCCAGGAACTTGTGTCGGATATCGTTGAGGCCGGCCATCTCGCTTGCGCTTCCGCTCTTGGAACCCTCAGGAAGACATTCTGGCGGGCGGCTCGCGCCCCTATCCGCCCGGTTCCATTAACAAATACAGGTGCCAGCTTTTACCTGTCGCCCTCCCGGCTGTCCAGAATGGGCCCGGGAAAAGGGCTGCGGCGAAAAGGCGTGTTTCAAAGGAAAACGGCGCCGGAGGGTACCCGGCGCCGTTCTTATGCCCGGCCAAACGAACCGAAGCAGAGAAATCCGTCAAAGGGCGGTCCCGCCCGCCCGGCGGCGCCTGTCAGGCGCTCGCCTCCATGTCATCCGCATCGCCGTCATCCTCACTCTCGGCGCCGGCCGGCATTTCCATGATCTTCTCGGCGATGAGACCCGCATTCTGGCGGATCGCCTGCTCGATCTCGGCGGCGATATCGGGATTGTCCTTGAGGAACTGCTTGGCGTTCTCGCGGCCCTGTCCCACGCGCTGACTGTTATAGGAGAACCAGGAGCCGGACTTCTCGACGATACCCGCCTTGACGCCCAGATCGACCAGTTCGCCCGTTTTCGAGATGCCCTCGCCATACATGATGTCGAATTCGACCTGCTTGAAGGGCGGCGCAACCTTGTTCTTGACGACCTTTACGCGGGTCTGGTTGCCGACCACTTCGTCGCGCTCCTTGATCGCACCGATACGGCGGATGTCGAGACGGACGGAAGCGTAGAACTTCAGCGCATTGCCGCCCGTCGTCGTCTCCGGGCTGCCGAACATCACGCCGATCTTCATGCGGATCTGGTTGATGAAGATGACCATCGTGTTCGACTTGGAAATCGAACCGGTGAGCTTGCGAAGCGCCTGGCTCATGAGCCGCGCCTGAAGGCCCGGCAGGCTATCGCCCATTTCGCCCTCGAGTTCGGCCTTGGGCGTCAGCGCCGCCACCGAGTCGACGACGAGAACGTCCACCGCGCCGGAACGCACCAGCGTATCGGCGATTTCCAGCGCCTGTTCGCCCGTATCGGGCTGCGAGATCAGGAGATCGTCGAGTTGCACGCCGAGCTTGCGGGCATAGACGGGGTCGAGCGCATGCTCCGCATCCACGAAGGCGCAGACGCCGCCCTTCTTCTGGGCTTCGGCGATGGTCTGGAGCGCGAGCGTCGTCTTGCCCGACGACTCCGGCCCGTAGATTTCGATGACGCGGCCGCGGGGCAACCCGCCAATGCCGAGCGCGATGTCGAGCCCGAGCGAGCCGGTGGAAATGGATTCGATCTCCACCACCTGCTCGTTCTTGCCGAGCCGCATGATGGAACCCTTGCCGAACGAGCGCTCGATCTGGCTGAGCGCGGCGTCCAGCGCCTTTTTCTTGTCCGTATCGTCTTTTGCCACGAGACTCACAACATTCTTGGACATGAGTGATTTCCCCTTATTTCATCGCCGCCCGAGTCGCGCAATGCGCTGTTCATGACGATCAATGTACCTATTTTGTTCTCGTTGGCAACGATAAATTCAAGCCACTGAAAACAAAGGGAAATCTAGTTCGTGTTCGTGTGACGTTCCGACTCCGCAGCAGCCTGCGCACCGTGCGCTACTGCGGCTCCCCCCGCCCTCGCCGTCCGCGCGCCAGGCGCGACAC
>JAGUWA010000054.1 GCA_020062605.1 Parvibaculum sp.
ATCGTCCGAGCCGCCGTAATCGCCACCGCTGCCCCCACCCGAAGCGCCGCCGCCGGAACGGCCGTCCAGCATGGTCAGCGTGGAATTGAAGCCTTGCAGCACGACTTCGGTCGAATAGCGTTCCTGGCCGGACTGGTCGGTCCATTTGCGGGTCTGCAGCGCGCCCTCGATATAGACCTTCGCGCCCTTCTTCAGATATTGCTCGATGACCTTGCAGAGGCCTTCGTTGAAGACGACGACGCGGTGCCACTCGGTCTTTTCCTTGCGCTCGCCGGTGTTCTTGTCGCGCCAGCTCTCCGAGGTCGCGATGCGCAGATTGGCAATGGGACGGCCGTCCTGCGTGCGGCGGATCTCGGGGTCGGCGCCCAGATTACCGATCAGGATGACCTTGTTGACGCTGCCTGCCATGTTTTTGTCCTCGTGGATTAGCTGCCCGTTGCGCGGACCCTAGCCGCAGGGACCGCCGGGAACCAGCGCTCTCGATAAAAAAGCTGTGGATCAAACGATAAGGGAAATCCCGACCAGAAGCAGCGCTGTCCAGAAAGCAATCATGCAGCCCACGATCACCGTCTGCCGCCGGAATGCGCTCCCGACCATCTCTCGCGTTGCCGGTTGATTTCCGGCGCTCCCTTGCCGCATGGCTACCCCGCTTTATGTTCTTGTTATGTTCTCATAAACGCAAATCTGCGGCAAGATGAAATCGGCTTCGCATGATTCTTTGTCGCGCGGGGCTCTGAGCCCTTGAAGCTGGCCCTGCCGCCCTACATACATGAAGCCTGAGACCAAGCCGCAATCCCCGCACAGCATGACGCGCGCCGCCCCGAAAGGGTCCGGCCGCGCCCGTAAGAGTTCCGGCCCGATGACCACCCCTTCGAAGAAACCCGCGCCTGCCAGGCACAGCGACACCCAGAACCGCTTCATCCGCGTCATCGGCGCGCGCGAGCACAATCTGTGCGATGTCAGCGTGGAGCTGCCGCGCGACGAGCTGATCGTGATTACGGGACTTTCCGGTTCGGGCAAGTCGTCGCTCGCCTTCGACACGATCTATGCCGAGGGGCAGCGGCGCTACGTCGAAAGCCTGTCGGCCTATGCGCGGCAGTTCCTCGAAATGATGCAGAAGCCGGATGTCGACCAGATCGACGGCCTCTCGCCCGCCATTTCCATCGAGCAGAAGACGACCTCGCGCAACCCGCGCTCGACGGTCGGCACGGTCACCGAAATCTACGACTACATGCGCCTTCTCTGGGCGCGCATCGGCATTCCCTATTCGCCCGCGACGGGCCTGCCCATCGAGAGCCAGACGGTCAGCCAGATGGTCGACCGCGTGATGGCGCTGCCGGAGGGCACGCGGCTCTTTCTGATGGCGCCGATCATCCGCGGCCGCAAGGGCGAGTACCGCAAGGAATTCGCCGAACTGCAGAAGAAGGGCTTCCAGCGCGTGAAGGTGGACGGCACCTTCTATGAGATCGCGGATGTGCCCGCGCTCAACAAGAAGCTGAAGCACGACATCGACGTGGTGGTGGACCGCATCGTCGTGCGCGGCGATCTTGGCAACCGGCTCGCCGACAGCTTCGAAATCGCGCTCGACCTGGCCGACGGCATCGCCGTGGTGGAGATGGCCGATGCAAAAAAGGGGGAGGACGCCGAGCGCATCATCTTCTCGTCGCGCTTCGCCTGCCCCGTTTCGGGCTTCACCATCGACGAGATCGAGCCGCGCCTCTTCTCGTTCAACAATCCCTTCGGCGCCTGCCCCGCCTGCGACGGCCTCGGCACGCAGTTCTACATGGACCCCGAACTTGTCGTTCCCGACCCCGGCCTGTCGCTGAAGAAGGGGGCGATCGCGCCCTGGTCGCGCTCGACCTCGCCCTATTACACGCAGACGCTGCAGGCACTGGCGAAGCAGTACAAGTTTTCCATGACCGCGCCCTGGTCGCAGCTTCCCGAGGAAGCGCAGAACGTGATCCTTTACGGTTCGGGCGAGGAAGCGGTGACCTTCGCCTATGACGACGGCATGCGCTCCTACAAGACGAAGAAGCCGTTCGAAGGCGTGATCCCGAACCTCGAACGGCGCTGGCGCGAAACGGACAGCGCCTGGGCGCGCGAGGAAATCGAACGCTATCAGGGCATCACCAATTGCGAGGATTGCGGCGGCTATCGCCTGAAGCCGGAAGCGCTCGCGGTGAAGATCGCAAAGCGCCATATCGGCGAAGTCACGCAGATGTCGATCCGCGAGGCCGACGCCTGGTACCGCGACCTCGGCGAACAACTGAGCGCGAAGCACAACGAGATTGCCGGTCGCGTGCTGAAGGAAATCCGCGAGCGGCTGCACTTCCTCAACAATGTCGGGCTCGATTATCTGACGCTGTCGCGCAACTCGGGCACGCTGTCGGGCGGCGAGAGCCAGCGCATCCGGCTTGCCTCGCAGATCGGCTCCGGCCTCACCGGCGTTCTCTATGTGCTGGACGAGCCCTCCATCGGCCTCCATCAGCGCGACAATGACAGGCTTCTCGAAACGCTGAAGCGCCTGCGCGATCTCGGCAATACGGTGATCGTGGTCGAGCATGACGAGGACGCGATCCGCACCGCCGATCATGTGGTGGACATGGGACCGGGCGCCGGTATCCATGGCGGCAAGGTCGTCGCGGAAGGAACGCCCGACGACATCATGGCCAATCCCGAGAGCCTGACCGGGCAATATCTCACCGGCTTCCTGCAGGTGCCGGTGCCCGCGACGCGGCGGACGGGCAACGGCAAGCGCGTGAAGATCACGGGCGCGCGCGAGAACAACCTGAAGAACGTGACGGCGGAAATTCCGCTCGGCACTTTTACCTGCGTCACGGGCGTTTCCGGCGGCGGCAAGTCCACTCTCCTCATCGAGACGATCTACAAGGCCGTGGCACGCAGGCTCAACAACAGCCGCGAACATCCAGGCACCTTCGACGAGATTTTCGGGCTCGAATATCTCGACAAGATCATCGACATCGACCAGTCGCCCATCGGCCGCACGCCGCGCTCGAACCCGGCGACCTATACCGGCGCCTTCACCTTCATTCGCGACTGGTTCGCCGAACTGCCGGAAAGCCGCGCGCGTGGCTACAAGCCCGGCCGCTTCTCCTTCAACGTGAAGGGCGGACGCTGCGAAGCCTGCCAGGGCGACGGCGTCATCAAGATCGAGATGCACTTCCTGCCGGATGTCTATGTGGAATGCGATGCCTGTCACGGGCACCGCTACAACCGCGAGACGCTGGAGGTAAAGTTCAAGGAGAAGTCGATCGCCGACGTCCTCGAGATGACGGTCGACGAGGCGGCCTCGTTCTTCAAGGCGGTGCCCGCGGTGCGCGACAAGATGGAAGTGCTGCAGCGCGTCGGCCTAGGCTACATCAAGGTCGGCCAGCAGGCGACGACGCTTTCGGGCGGCGAGGCGCAACGCGTGAAACTCGCCAAGGAACTCTCGAAGCGCGCGACGGGCCGCACGATCTACATTCTGGACGAGCCGACGACCGGCCTTCATTTCCACGACGTGGCGAAGCTTCTAGAGGTGCTGCACGAGCTGGTCGAGAGCGGCAACACGGTAGTGGTGATCGAGCACAATCTCGAAGTCATCAAGACGGCGGACTGGATCATCGATCTCGGCCCCGAAGGCGGCGATGGCGGCGGCGAGATCGTGGCAGCCGGCACGCCGGAAGATGTGGCCGCCGAGCCCCGCTCCCACACCGGCCATTATCTGAAGGAATTCTTCAAGCGCCGGCCGGGCAAAGGCGCCTCCGGGAACGAGGGGACCACGAAATCCCGCAAGGCGAGCGCGGCCGCAAAGAGCAATGTGAAGGCGAGCAAATCTGCGCCGAAGGCGAAGTCCGGCGGCCCGAAGCGGAAAAAGACGGCTTGAGGCGCACGCAGGCGTTTCCGCACCGCCTCAAACTGTCTATAACCAGCCCCGTGATTTCAGGCTGGTGAATGCGGGAACGGGGGCCGATGCCGGGGGTATCGTTCAGTCGGCGCGACTTTCTGAAGCTGTTCGGCGCAACGGCGGGATGCTTCGTGGCGACGGCTGCCACGTCGCCCTTCCTGCCGAAACTCGGCGCCGCCTA
The DNA here is from genome assembly GCA_020062605.1 of Parvibaculum sp. Lineage (GTDB taxonomy): Bacteria > Pseudomonadota > Alphaproteobacteria > Parvibaculales > Parvibaculaceae > Parvibaculum. The sequence goes on from JAGUWA010000054.1 coordinate 4,089, forward strand.
CGCAGCACCCGGCGCTTTCCACTTTCCCCAAGGCCTCGCCTCCGCCGACCCGCAGCCCGACGCCGTGATGCTCTGGACGCGCGTGGAAGCATTCGACAACGGCGCGGCCCTCCCGAACGGCGATGTCGACCTCTATGTGCAGGTCGCCACCGACATGAATTTCGAGACGGTGGTCGTCGAGCAATCGGTGCGCGCGAGCAAGGCATCGGACCACACGGTTCGCATCTTCGTGCAGGGACTGAAGCCGGACACGGTCTATTATTACAACTTCTATGCCGGCGGCGACCGCTCGCCCTACCCCGGCCGCACGCGAACCGCACCGCTTCCCGGCGCCAAGCGCAAGGTGCGTTTCGCCAGCGTTTCCTGCCAGAGCTATGAGGCCGGTTACTACGGCGCCTGGCGCCGGCTCGTGAACGACGACATCGCCGCCGCACCGGACGAGCAGATCGATTTCGTGTTGCATCTGGGCGACTTCATCTACGAGCGCACCGGCGATGTGCCGGAGGATCGTCCGCTCGCACGGCTCGTCGGGCCGCTTCCCGATGGCAGCGAACCCTGGGAACCGGACGGCACGCGCGACTGGTGGCGCAAGGGAGGTCAGGCGGCGGTGACGCTCGCCGACTACCGGCATCTCTACAAGACCTATCTCACCGATCCGGACCTGCAGGCGGCGCGGGCGCGCTTCCCGTTCGTGTGCACGTGGGACGACCACGAATTCACGAATGACGCATGGCAAAGCTACGGCAGTTATTTCGGCGACGGAGAGCCTGCACAGAAGCGCAAACTGGCCGCGAACCGCGCCTGGTTCGAATTCGTTCCCGCCGTGCTCTCTCAGGCGCCCCGTTTCAACGGCGTCGCATCGCCCGCGCACGACTTCCGCAATGCGCGCGTGGACGATGCACCGATGGAAGCGCATGACGGCGATTTCCTGTTCGAGGGCGAAAACGCGAAGGCCCTGTCGAGCCTGACCATCTATCGCACGCTTCGCTGGGGCGCAATGCTCGATCTCGTCGTGACGGATCTGCGCTCCTATCGCAGCCCGCCGGTGATGAACGAGGAAACCAGAGCGCTGATCGCGGGGGCGCCGGTGCCGCCGGTGCGTGTCGTGAAGCTGCTCGATGCGGGACAGACCGCGAATGACGGCAATCCACCCGCGACCATCGCCTATGGCGACCGCGAGATAGAGAACCCGCGCGCCGCAGCGCCGGCCGGCACGCATCTGGGCGGTCCGCAAAAGGCCTGGTTCAAGGAAGTCATGAAGGCCTCGAAGGCCGAATGGCGCATCTGGACGAACAGCTGCCCGGCACTTCAGATGCGGCTCGACTTCTCGCAAATTCCCTTCGCCGGTCTGGAAGACGGTTATGTCGGCACCGACGCATGGCAGGGCTATCCGGGCGAACTTTCCGAGCTGCTCTCGTTCCTGAGAGACGAAAATATCGGCAATGTGATCTCGCTCTCGGGCGACTACCATGCTTTCGCGGCAGGGCGCCTGCCGGCTGATCCCGACGCCGAAACGCTCGCCTGCCCCGCTGTCGAGTTCCTGACGGCGGCGATCAGCTCCGGTTCGATGTATGAGGGCGTGGACCGGCGCACGCGCGATAACGGCTTCTTCCGCCGGGCAGCCACCATCGAGGATGAAGATGGCCGTCAGCCGAACTGGAACAACACGCTCGTGAACGGGGTGCGCGCAGGCGTTCTCGTCAATTATTCGAGTTCGGACTACCTGCTGAACCTCGTTCGCAACGACCGCGCGAGCCCCGGCCTCGATTACATCGACTCCGACGCGCATGGATACACGCTCGTCACGCTCGACGAAGGCCATGCGGAAGTCGTGCAGGTGAATGTCGGCGACGTGACGGCCGATGCCGGCCCGGAGGGTTCATCCGTGATACGCAAGACGCGCTTCAGGGTGAAAGGCTGGGCAGGCGGCGAGGAGCCGGTGCTCGAAGGCCCCGATTTCGAGGGCAAACCGCCCTATCCCTGGCAGGCCGAGGCAAAGCCCGATCCGCAGCCGGTTTGACGGGGGGGCGTCACCCGCTAAGCTTCTCGCCAACAAAACAGGGGCGAGGAACAGAGGATGAGCTTTCCGGAGTATGCGGCCAACGACGCGCTTGGCCTGGCGGAACTGGTGCACAAGGGGGAAGTCAGCCCGAGCGAACTCGCGGAAGAAGCGATCGCGCGCATCGAGAAGCATAATCCCGCGCTCAACGCCGTTATCCTGAAGCTCTACGATCTCGGCCGCCAGATGGCGAAGGCCCCGGTGGAAGGCCCCTTCAAGGGCGTGCCTTTCCTGCTGAAGGACGCCTTCGGCGACATCGCCGGCTATCCGACGCGGCTCGGCTCCCGCTTCAAATCCGATGAACCGGTGAAAGAGGATACGGTACTCGCCAAGCGCTTCCGGGCGGCGGGCCTGACCTTCCTCGGCAAGACGAACGTGCCGGAGTTCACGCTGCTGCCGACGACCGAGTCCGCGCTTTACGGTGCCGCACACAACCCGTGGAACGTGAACCAT
>JAGUWA010000425.1 GCA_020062605.1 Parvibaculum sp.
CATGTATCCGGGCCTGACGACGGCGGCTTACTCGGCGCTCTGGGCGACGGGCGAGCCCTGGATGAAGGAACATGTCGCCAGGAAGATGATCTCCGGCGAGTGGACCGGCACCATGTGCCTCACCGAGCCCCATTGCGGCACGGACCTGAAGCTGATGAAGACGCGCGCCGTGGAGCAGGAAGACGGCACCTACCGCATCTCCGGCACCAAGATCTTCATCTCGGGCGGCGATCACGACATGACGGACAACATCATCCACATGGTGATCGCGAAAATTCCGGACGAGGACGGCAAGCTCGCCAACGACCTCTCGACGGTCAACTTCTTCATGGTGCCGAAGATGCTGGTCGACAAGGAGACCGGCGAGATCATCGGCCGCAACAACGTGTCCTGCGGCTCCATCGAGAAGAAGATGGGCATCAAGGGCAACGCGACGGCGGTGCTGAATTTCGACGAGGCCGTGGCCTACCGCCTCGGCGGCGCGCCGAAGGAAAAGAAGACCGAGACCGGCGAAGTGAAGAAGTCGAAATCGGCGGGCATGGCCGGCATGTTCGGCATGATGAACGGCGCGCGCATGGGCGTCGGCATCCAGGGCATCGCCATCGGCGAGGTGGCCTATCAGAACGGCGTGGCTTACGCGCAGGAGCGCCTCGCGGGCCGCGCGCTGACCGGCGCGAAGAACCCCGACGGCCCGGCGGACCCGATCATGGTGTTCCCGGATGTGCGCCGCCTGCTGCTCTCCTCGCGCAGCTTCGTGGAAGGCGCCCGCGCGCTCGCCATGTATGTTTCGATGCTCTTCTCGCTGCAGGTCTTCGGCAAGGACGAGAAGGAACGCGAGGAAGCCGCCGATCTGGCGCAGCTCATGACGCCGATCATCAAGGCCTTCTTCACCGACAAGGGCTTCCAGGCGGCGAACGACTCGATGCAGGTGTTCGGCGGGCACGGCTATGTGCGCGATCACGGCATGGAGCAGTTCGTGCGCGATGCGCGCATCAACCAGGTCTATGAAGGCGCCAACGGCATTCAGGCGCTCGACCTCGTGGGCCGCAAGATGACCGCGAAGGGCGGCCGCGCCACCATGACCTTCTTCGCCAAGGTGGAGGAATTCATCAAGGCGAACGAGAACGACGCCGAGATGAAGCCCTATATCGAGCCTCTGAAGGCCGGCTACAAGCGTCTCGGCGAGGCGGCGGGCTGGCTGATGGAGAACGCGCCGAAGAACTACGACAATGCGGGCGCGGCCTCCTACGACATGCTGAACATCTTCGGCACGGTAGCGCTCGGCTGGATGTGGGCGCAGATGGCGAAGGTGTCGCTGGCGAAGCTGAAGGCCGGGACAGGCAACCAGGACTTCTACAAGCGCAAGCTGACGCTGGCGCGCTACTGGATGGAACGCGAAATGCCGCTGACGGCGGGCTGGCTCGAACGCGCGAAACAGGGCGCGGACGGCTTCATGGAGCTCGACGCCGCGGCCTTCTGAGGCTTCGCACGACGGATTGCAGGAAGGGCGCTTCGCAGGAGGCGCCCTTTTTGTTTTGCCTCAAACACTTCATGTCCTCCGGCCACCGCCACGCCCACAGGTGTCATCCCGGCGAACGCCAAAAGCACATTCGCGGGCAGAATTTGCCCAATTCCCCTGCGTCGGCTAGCTTTCGCGCCATCTGAAATTCACAGTGAAAATCCTTCAGGGGGAACAGCCATGAAAAATCTCTTCAGCGTCGAGGGCAAGACCGTCCTCGTCACCGGCGGCTCGCGCGGCATCGGCGAGATGATCGCGACCGGCTTCGTGGAGAACGGCGCGAAGGTCTACATCACCGCGCGCAAGGCGCAGGCCTGCAACGAACTCGCCGAGGAACTGTCGAAGAAGGGCACCTGCATCTCGCTGCCCTTCGACCTCGGCACGATGGACGGCATTCAGGGCATCGCGGCGGAACTCGGCAAGCGCGAGCCGAAGCTCGACGTGCTCATCAACAATGCGGGCGCGGCCTGGGGCGAGCCGATCGACGAATATTCGGAGAGCGGCTGGGACAAGGTGCAGAACATCAACCTGAAGGGCGTGTTCTTCCTGACGCAGAAGATGCTGCCGCTGCTGCGGAAATCGGCGAGCGCGGAAAACCCGGCGCGCGTGATCAACACGGCAAGCGTGAACGGCATCGAGCCGCCGGATCTCGAAACCTATGCATACTCGTCCTCGAAGGCCGGCGTCATCATGCTGACGCGGCATCTGGCCAAGCGCCTCGCGCGCGAGCATATCCTCGTGAACGCCATCGCGCCCGGACCCTTCCCGAGCCAGATGATGAAGGCGACACTCGAGACCTTCGGCGATGCGATCAAGGCAGGCAATCCGCTTGGCCGCATCGGCACGCCGGAAGACGCGGCGGGCGTTGCGATCTTCCTCGCCTCGCGGGCTTCGGCCTACACGACCGGCGCGACCATTCCGGTCGATGGCGGCTCGGCGGAGGTTTGAGGCGAGCCCTTCCAGTAACGTCATGGCCCGGCTTGTCCGGGCCATCCACGTCTTTCTCAAGGCGCATGCCGCAAAGACGTGGATGACCCGCATGAAGCGGGTCATGACGATCAAGGGAAACATAGCGAAAGCGACAACTGGATTGCCGGCCTCCTCAAAGTTCAAAGGAGGGCCCGGCAATGACATTTATTTTTTGAAGCGAATGAAATAGCTCCGCGCCTTCGCCCACCAGCGGCGGAGGCGTGATTGCTTTGCGGGCACATCGAAGACCGGTGCTTCGGCGTCATGCGCAAGCGCGGCCGGCGGCGCGGGCAG
>JAGUWA010000068.1 GCA_020062605.1 Parvibaculum sp.
CAGGGATGCGCGCATCCTCGGCCTCTTCGCGGACTCGATCACGACCGACCACATCTCGCCCGCCGGCAACATCAAGGTGCAGAGCCCGGCCGGTGCCTACCTGAACTCCAAGCAGGTCGGTGCCCAGGACTTCAACTCCTACGGCGCGCGGCGTGGCAATCACGAAGTGATGATGCGCGGCACCTTCGCCAACATCCGCATCAAGAACCAGATGCTGAAGGGGATCGAAGGCGGGCTGACGAAGCTGCAGCCGGAAGGTACCCAGATGCCGATCTATGACGCGGCGATGGAGTACAAGCGCCGTGGCGTGCCGCTCGTCATCTTCGCGGGCAAGGAATATGGCACCGGCTCGAGCCGCGACTGGGCGGCGAAGGGCACCATGCTGCTCGGCGTGAAGGCCGTGATCGCGCAGAGCTTCGAGCGCATTCACCGCTCGAACCTGGTCGGCATGGGCGTCGCGCCGCTGCAGTTCCTCAACGACATGAGCTGGCAGTCGCTCGGCCTCGACGGCTCTGAAACGGTGACGATCGAAGGTCTCGCCGCCGTGAAGCCGCGCAGCAAGGTGAACGCTGTCATCACCTTTGCCGATGGCGGCAAACAGTCGATCGAACTTCTCTGCCGCATCGATACGCAGGACGAAGTCGATTACTACGAAAACGGCGGCATCCTGCCCTACGTGCTGCGAAACCTCGCGGCATAAGGCGGAACCACCGGCCGATGCAAAGGGCGCCCTTCGGGGCGCCCTTTTTCTTTGTCCCGGGTCGCCCCCCAATCACCTCAACGTGACTCGCTCCCGCGCGGCGCCCTTCCTATTCTTGTCCGCGAAAGGAAACGACAATCATGCCCGCCATTCGCATGGCGCTCCGGCTCTGTGCCCTTCTTGCCGTCTTCGTCCTCGCGAGCTTTCCCGCGCGCGCCGGGGACAGCCCCATCGTGGTCGAACTCTTCACCAGCCAGGGCTGTTCCTCCTGCCCGCCGGCGGACGCCTATATGCGCGAACTCGCGAACCGCGACGGCGTGATCGCGCTGTCCTTCAACGTGGATTACTGGAACTACCTCGGCTGGGAGGACACGCTTGCGAGCCCGGCCCATACCGAGCGCCAGCGCGCCTATGCACGCCGCCTCGGCCTCTCCGGCGTCTACACGCCCCAGATCGTGGTGAACGGCGCCGCCGAGGGCGTCGGCAGCAAGCGCGACAAGATCGAACGGGAGATCGCCGACGCACGGACAACGCCGCTCCCGGTCGCGGTCTCCTTCACGGACAAGGGCGACACGCTGACGCTCGATGTCGGTGCCGGAAGGTCGCCGGGACAGCCCGTGACGCTCTGGCTCATCCGCTTCACAAAAGAGGAAACGGTCGAGATCGGCAGGGGCGAGAACCGGGGCCGCACCATGGTCTATGCCCATGCGGTGCGCGAGCTGACGCCTGTCGGCATGTGGAGCGGCAAGGCGATGAGCCTGACGCTGCCGAAAGGCGATCTCCTCGCGGGCGGTTTCGATGGCTGCGTGGCGCTTCTTCAGGCGGGCAAGGGCGGGCCGATCCTCGGCGCCGCGCAGATGGCAATGAACTAGCGGTTCAGGGCGTCATCTGCTCCGGCAGCGGGCTCATCGCGTCGGCAGGCCCCGCCTCGCGCGTCAGCAGATCCATCGTCTGGGTGAGCTGGTTGCCGAGATCCTGCGGCAGCTTGTAGGTCCAGGCCGAAAGCCGTGCATCGAGTTCTTCGGCCCGCTTTTCCACAGGCGCGATATCCTCGCCCTCCGGCACCAGCGCCGGATCGGCCTCCGCCTCGAACTTCGCCCAGAGAGCGCCGCCCTCGCCCGCCATCCGCATGGTGAGGCGCAGCCCGTCGAATGTCTCGAACACGGCGCGCGGCGCATCGTCCGGAAACTCGAGCGTCTCGGCAGGCGCCACATCGTCGAAGGACGATCCGAGGATCGCGGTCGCTGCCTTGTTCGCGACCGGCGCCCCGCGCGACACGCGGCCTTCGGGCGCATTTTCGATAGCGAAATTTTCGTCACCCGGCCCACGCGAAAGCAGAACCGGGCTCTCGGTTCCCGCCCAGAGCGTGACGCGGGCAAGCTTCTCGCGCGGAATGTCGATGAAGGTGGGATCGAGCCAGTCGTTCACGCTCTTGTAGAGCGGCAGCCGGCCGCGCGCGAGAAAGGTTTCGTCCTCCTCGTCGCGGCGCACATAGATGAGGCCTTCGCCTTTCACATCCACCGCCCGCTCGGGCACCTTGCCGACGAGAAGACCGGCGAGCCGCTCCTCGCCGTCGAAGAATTCGACGCGCATCGCCGAACCGATATCCTCGGGTTTCAGCAGGCCGAGATTGCGGTGCCATTCGGGATTGGCCGTGCGCGGCTCGTAGGCTTCCATCTGACCGACGCCGAGCAATGTTTTCTTGATGAGGCTTTCGCTCACCGGATAGCCGCCGCGCGAAGGCGCGACCCAGCCGCCATCCGCATCGCGCTTGAGTTCGATCTGCGAAACGCCGTTCATGCCCCGGCTCGCCGTATAGACGATCCGGTCGACCCGGTCGAGTTTCGCATCGAGCCCCTCGAAGAGCGGATAGGGCACGAAGCTCGTCCGCACGCTGCTCCGGTCGTTCACGACGGCAACGCTTGCGGCAATCACCGCAATCAAGGTGGCGGCGGCAAGCAGCGCGAGGTTCCGCTGCGGCTTGTTGTTCCAGAGGGTCTGCCACATGACCTTCACGCCCTCTTTTCCACGCGCGCCTTGCGGCGGCGATACCGCAGGATGGCCGCCACACCCGCAACGACCGCAAGCAGCAGCGGCATGAGGGCGATGTTGAAGAAGCGAAGCTGCGCGCCCAGCCGCTCGACATCGCGGCGAAGATCGCCCTGCACGTCGCGCAGCGCCTTGCGGCTTTCGAGAAGTTCGCGGCGGAACTGCTTGATGGCCGCCGCCTCCCCGTCGTCAGGTCCGCCGCTCGCGGCATCGGCGTTCGCGCCGCCCGTCTGCAAGGCGGTGAGGTTCCGTTCGGCCGTTTCGATCTTCTTCTCGAGCGTTTCCTGCTCGGCGAGGAAGCGCCGTTCGGCCGAGCGGCGAAGCTCCTCCACCACGACGAAGGGCCGGTCGGACTTGCTGCGCGCCCGAAGCGAGATGAGTTCGTTCGACCCCATCAGATTGTCGATGGCGGACATGATGAAGACGGCGTTGTCGGCGATCGGCTGCGCCACGCGCTCGCCAAGATAGGATTCCGTCCTGACCCAGAAACGGTCGTCGAAAATGTCGCTATCCGCGAAGACGATGATGTTCGCGTCCTTCTGCGATTCCGCGACATGCGGTCCCGCCTTCTCCTTGGAGCGGCGGGGCGAGGCGGCGCCTTCCTGCGCCACGGGTTCTTCCTCCGGCGGGCCGGAGAACGCGCTCTTCACCGGACCCGACAGCCGCGCCGCGATGGCGTAGCGCTGCTCCGACGGCTTGAAATTGCGAAGGAGATCGTCCGGGCGCGGCCCCTTCTTCACCTCTTCGACATCGTAGAGCTGAGATTCCTCCGACGTGGTGACGAGCGGCGAGAACACCGTGGTCGCGTTCTCGACCGGCGTGAAATAGCCCACCGTGCCGAGATTGAGGCGCGAGACATTTGCCGTCACGAGATCGTTCGCATCCACATTCTCGCGCGGCACGGCGAGCCAGAGCACATAGTCGCTCTCCTGCCGGCGCGCATCGAGCCCCGTCTGCACGCGCTGCGCGAGCTTCCGGTCGCCGGCGATCTTCGAGGCGTCGTAATGCACGCCCCAGCTTTCCAGAAGCGGCCCGAGATCGGACTGCTCCGTGTAGCCGCGTATCGGATCCCCGTTCGGCCCGGCCGTGAGGCTCACCTCCGAATGCGGATCGACGAAGGCAAGCACATGCCCGCCCCGCATCACGAACTGGTCGAGCGCATAGAGCGTCGGTGTGTCGAGCGGCCTTGGATGCGCAATCATCAGAACGTCGACACGATCCGGCACCTTCTGGAACTGCTGCTCCAGGAACTCGATCTCGAAGCGGTTGCGCAATTCTTCATAGATCATGAAGGGCAGCGAATCGCCGCGCATCGCCGACATGAGGCCGCCCGTTCCCGTGTCGAGCGGGAGATTGGTGACGATGCCGAGCACGGGGCGCTCGGGCCGGCTCAGGTTCTGGATCATCCGCGCGATGTCGTATTCGAGATACTGCTCGCGCTCGTCGCTGAAGAAGGGAATGGCTTCGAGCCCGTCCACCGAATTGGTGCCCACAAGGCCGAAATAGATGATGTCGCCGCTCTGCGTCGGCGCGCCCTTGAGGCCGAGCGACATGGCAAGGTCTTCTTCCTCGGAGAAGGGCTCGGGCTCGATCACCTCGAGGCGCACCTTGCCGCCCGACGCCGCGCGGATTTCTTCCAGCAGGTCGCGCACATGGCCCGCATAGGTGCGGATGCGGCCGTAATCGGTCGCAAGCTTTTCCGAATAGAAGAAGCGCAGCGTGATCGGCTCCTCGATCGCCGCGGCGACTTCCCGCGTGCCGTCCGAGAGCGTGTAGAGGCTGCTCTCGGTGAGGTCGATCCGCGCCGAGCGAAACACGACGTTCGAGAACATGTTCACCGAAAGAAAGAGCACGGCAAGCAGCACCAGCATGATGATGCGATAGGCCGAGCGGCTGATCTGCCCGTTGAACATCCCCTACCCCGCCTTCTTCATGTCGACCACGATGCCGCAGGCGATGAGCCAGGCGCCGATCAACGTGGTGAAGTAGACGATGTCGCGAAGGTCGATGACGCCACGCGTGATCGCCTCGAAATGCGTGAGGAAGGAGAACGACGCGATGGTGGACAGCACCTGCTGCGGCGCCCAGCTTGCGAAGAAGTCGATCACGATGGGAAGTCCCGACACCGTGAAGAGAAACGACACAGCGACACTCACGACGAAGGCAATCACCTGGTTGCGCGTCACCGCCGACAGGCAAGAGCCGATGGCGAGATAGCCGCCCGCCATGAAGAAACTGCCGAGATAGCCCGCAAGCACGACGCCGTTGTCCGGGTCGCCGAGATAATTGACGGTGAGCCACATCGGAAAGGTGAGCGCGAGCGCGATGCCCGAAAAGGCCCAGGCGGCCAGAAACTTGCCGAGCACCGCCGCCCAGAGCGGCACGGGCAGCGACAAGAGAAGCTCGATCGATCCCGAACGCCGCTCTTCCGCCCACAGCCGCATGGAAATGGCGGGAATGAGGAACAGGTAGAGCCAGGGATGGAAGTTGAAGAAGATCGTGAGGTCGGCCTGATCGCTCTCGTAATAGGCGCCGAGATAGAAGGTGAAGGCGCCCATCGTGAACAGGAAGATCACGATGAAGATGAAGGCGAGCGGTGTCGCGAAATAACCGCCGAGCTCGCGGCGGAAAACGGCGAGAAGTTCGTTCATGCCGCTTCCTTTCCGCCCGCATCGGATCGCGTCAGGCGGCGGAACACTTCGTCGAGACGGCCGGCCTCTCCGTAAAGCGCGCGCACCTGCCAGTTCTCCTCGCGCGCAATCCGCGCCACGGCGTCGACCAGCATCGTGTCGCCTTCGCCCGAACGGGCGGGAAAGAGCGTGAAGGTCGTCTCGTCGCCGCGCGGGGAAACTTCGATGCTCTCGATGCCCGCGAGCGAGCGCAGCTTCTCCGCCGTTTCCACCGTCGTGCGGCCGCCAAGCGTCAGCGACACCGCATTGTGGTAGCGCGAGCGCGACATGAGTTCGGCGGGCGTGCCGTCCGCAACGATCCGGCCGCGGTTGATGATGAGCGCGCGCGTGCAGATCGCATCCACCTCTTCCAGGATATGCGTCGAGATGACAATGGCCTTCTCGGCGGCCATGCGGCCGATGAGCTTGCGCACTTCGAATTTCTGGTTCGGATCGAGACCGTCGGTCGGCTCGTCCATGATGAGGACGGGCGGATTGTGGAGGATCGCTTGGGCCAGGCCGACACGGCGGCGGAAACCCTTGGAGAGCGTGTCGATCGGCTGCTCGAGAACGCCGGCAAGTTCCGTCGCCTCAACCGCGCTGTCGATCGCCTTGTCCGCCTCCGCGCCCGAAAGACGGCGCACCCGCGCAATGAATTTGAGAAAGCCGCGCGCCGTCATGTCGCCATAGGCGGGCGCGCCTTCCGGCAGATAGCCGATCATGCGCTGCGCATCGAGCGTCGAGGTGACGATGTCGTGGCCGCAGACGCGCGCCGATCCCGCGCTCGGTGCAAGAAAGCCCGTCACCATTTTCATCGTTGTGGATTTGCCGGCGCCGTTCGGCCCGAGGAAGCCGAGTACTTCGCCCTTGGCGACGGAAAAGCTGATCCCGTCGACGGCGGTGAATGGACCGAACTGCTTGGTGAGCCCGTCGATGACAATCATCGGCTCGCCACCTGCTGCGCCCGCGGCTTTTCCGCTCGCCATATCCCTGTCAGACCGGTTGATCGCGTCTCTCCCTCGAGCGTCGCCGGAGCGGCCTTTCCGGCCGTTCCGCATCGCGCGCCGTCTCCCGCTCTTCCCCCGAAAAGCTCGGCAAGACGGGCTTGTGTAGGACAGGGCGCAGAGCCCTTCAAGTGAAAGATGCTTCATCTGGCGGCAGCGCGCCACCACGCCCGGAAGGCCGCGGAAAGGCGCACAAAAAGAAGCCGCCCGGGAGGGGGGAGTCCCGGGCGGCGGAGCTGTCGCTCTTTTCTTGGAAGACGTTGTCTCTCCCCGGGGGAAGGGGTGGCCCGGCTCCCCCAACCCGGTGGGGCTGGGGGGCTGATGAAACCGGAACGTCGCAGGGAACCGGGCCAATGAGGCAACGATGCAAAGATGGAGGTTCAGTGTGGCTGCCCAAGGGCTGAAACAAGGCAATATTGTGGTTTCGCCCTTATTGCCGTTTCAGCGAAAAAGCGCTGCTCTCCGCGGTTTTCGTAACAATCGGGTGACGGCGGCGCGTTCCTCGTGCCATGCTTGTGCACAGTCCCGGCCCGAACCAGCGAAAGGCGCCGCATGTCCGACAGTGCCGACTACGATGTCCGCGGCGGAGCGGCGCAAACCCGCCTCAGCCTTGTCGGAACCGCGAGGCTGCCGGAAACGCCGGGCGCGCGGCCGCGGGAAGCCGAGGTCTTCTTCGACCGCGCGGAACTCGACGCGATCCTCTCCGTCTATGGGCGGAAGGTCGCCGAGGGCGAATGGCGCGACTACGCGATGGGCGGTTTTCGCGATGTGGCCGTCTTCTCGGTCTTCCGGCGCGCCAGCGAAATGCCTCTCTACCGCATCGAGAAACGCCCGAAGCTCGCGAGGCGGCAGGGCGCCTACAGCGTGATCGCGGCGACGGGCCTTGTGCTCAAGCGCGGCCACGATCTTGCCCAGGTGCTCAAGGTCTTCGAGAAGCGCTCGCTCCGCCTCATCGACGCGTGAGGGAACCATGCCTTGAACAAAAAGCCCCGGCATCGCCGGGGCTTTATCGTTCCGTCATGCGGGGCGCTTAGCCGCGCTGGCTGCCCATGAAACGCAGCAGGAACAGGAACATGTTGATGAAGTCGAGATAGAGCGACAGCGCGCCCATCACGGCTTTCTTGCCGGCAACGACGGCGCTGTCGGCTTCGTAGTACATGCCCTTGATACGCTGCGTGTCGTAGGCGGTGAGGCCCGCGAAGATCAGCACGCCGAGCACCGAGATCGCGAATTGCAGCGCCGAGCTCTGCAGGAAAATGTTCACGACCATCGCGATGATGATGCCGAACAGGCCCATGATGAGAAACGAGCCCATGCCGGTCAGGTCGCGCTTGGTCGTATAGCCGTAAAGGCTGAGCGAGCCGAAGGCCGCCGCCGTCACGAAGAAGGTCGTCGTGATGCTCTGCCCCGTATAGACGAGGAAGATCGACGACAGCGACAGGCCCATCACGCCGGCAAAGGCCCAGAAAAGCGCCTGCGTCGCCGAGAGGCTGAGCTTCTGAATGCCGAAGCTGAGCACCAGGATGAAGCCGAGCGGTGCCAGCATCACGACCCAGCGCAGCGGGCTCGTGTAGAGCGTCTCGCCGAAACTCGTGAGGCCGAGGCCTTGCGCGGTTTCGACCGTCGCAGTCGTGAAGGCGAAATAGGCAACGAGCCCGGTCAGCGCGAGTGCGCCCGCCATGTAGTTGTAGACGCTGAGCATATAGCTCCGGAGGCCCTGATCGATCGACATGTCGGCGCGCGCGCCGACACGGGTCTGATGGAGCCGTTCCTGATCGTAGTTCGCCATGTATCTGCACCCTCCTGAGTGTGCTGAGCAGTATATTGGCGGATGAAGAGGCGAATTCAAGAAAAACCGGAAGGTTTCCGCCGCGGGTTCGGCAGTTAAGTCTTTGAAATGTCGTAAAATACGGCTTTCGCCAGTCATGGCGGATGGCGTAAATTTAACCTTCGCCGGTCAGTCGGCCCGAAGCACGGAAGCGGACGGAACGGAAAGCGCCCGCCAGGTCCCCAGAAGCCCGAGCGCAACCGTGACAAGCGTGGCCGCTGCGATGGTCAGCCCGAGCGTGCCCGGCAGGAAACGCCACGGCATTTCCATGACCATGGTGATGACGACCCAGGCCGCGGCGGTTCCCGCCAGCGCCGCCACGAGCGCCGTCGCAAGCCCGAGCGCCGCGTATTCCCGGACATAGATACCGAGGATTCGCCCCCGG
>JAGUWA010000216.1 GCA_020062605.1 Parvibaculum sp.
AGGAATGGGTGCAAAATCACCTGCGGTGACGTAGGCTGTGAGCCGTTCGCGCCCAGGCAGCCGGGGTCGGCCGGGACGTACTGAAGACGGGGAAGAGGACCGCGGCCCTGCGGGGCCACGGTGCCGCTTTATGTGTGGGATGACAGCTTGAACGTGATGGATTTTCTAACGGGTATCGGCGGCTTTGGAGAATCGCTCTGGGGCTATCTCATTCCCTTTCTGTTTGTCTTGACCGTCGTGGTCTTCTTTCACGAACTCGGTCATTTCACCGTCGCACGCCTGTGCGGCGTGAAGGTCGACATTTTCTCCGTCGGATTCGGTAAGGAGATCTTCGGCTGGAACGACAAGCACGGCACGCGCTGGAAGCTTAGCTGGATACCCCTCGGAGGGTATGTGAAGTTCGCTGGTGACGAGAATGCCGCAAGCGTTCCGGATCGCGAGCGTCTGACGCATATACCAGCGGACGAGCGAGCGGGCCTTTTCTACTTCAAACCCTTGCCGCAGCGGGCGGCGGTCGTCGCCGCGGGTCCGGTGGCGAACTTCCTTCTGGCCATTCTCATTTTCGCCGGGATATTTACCTTTGTCGGGCGGACGGTTGCGACTGCCGTGGTGGACGAGGTCAACCCGGACAGCGCGGCGGCGGAAGCTGGCTTCGTGCCCGGCGACCAGATTGTTGCAATCGACGGATCGCAGATATCGAGCTTCGAGGATATGCAGCGCTTCGTGTCGACAAGCGGAAGCAAGCAGCTCTCATTCGAAGTCGTTCGAAACGGCGAGCGGGTCACGCTTCTTGCGACGCCAAGAATCCAGGAAATCACCGACCGGTTTGGCAATGTCCACAAGATTCCGATGTTGGGCATCGTAAGGAAGATCGATAGTGCGAATGTTGAAGTCGTTCGCAGCGATCCCTTCACTGCCGTGTGGCTCGGCGCAAAGGAGACCTGGTTCGTTACCGAGCGGACCTTGAGCTATATCGGGGGCATCTTTACCGGCACGCAGGACGCCGATCAGTTGGGCGGCCCGCTGCGAATAGCGCAAGTGTCCGGGCAGGTTGCAACGATTGGATTTGCGGCCTTGATCAGCATGGTTGCGATGTTGTCGGTGAGTATCGGGCTTCTGAATCTCTTCCCTGTGCCGATGCTCGATGGTGGACATCTGCTGTACTACGCGGTCGAAGCTGTCCGGGGCCGGCCGCTGGGCGAGCAGGCGCAGGAATACGGTTTCAGGATCGGCCTTGCGCTGGTCATGATGTTGATGGTTTTCGCCACCTGGAACGATCTGGTTCACCTCCAGGTCTTCACTTTTCTGAGTGGTTTGTTCAGTTGATCGCCGGATGCGGGAAAGCCTTGCAACGGTATCGGATAGTCCGCGCGACCGAGGTATACGGGCGGCGCGGCGTGAGAGATTAGGGGACGGAATGGGGCACTTGGCCGCTTGTTTGACATCTGCGAAACGCATTGGAATGGTTTCGCGGACATTCGTTCTCGCTTGGGGACTAGCCATGGTCTGCGCCGGCAGCATTGGCGTTGCTACCCACGCCGAGGCCGCCGAAGATCAACTTGTCGTCACCGAGGTTGAGGTCAGCGGCAACCAGCGTATCGAGGCCGAGACGGTGCGGTCCTATACGTTGATCAAGCCGGGTGCGATCTACAGCCCCGAACTCGCGGACCAATCCTTGAAACAGCTGTTCGGCACAGGCCTCTTTGCCGACATTACGATGCGCCTCGAGGGGACGAAGCTCATTGTTTCGGTGGTGGAAAACCCGATCATCAATCGTGTCGCCTTTGAGGGCAACAGCGCGATCAAGGAAGAGGATCTCCAGAAGGAAGTTCAACTGCAGCCGCGCGTTATTTATACGCGCGCCAAGGTTCAGTCCGACGTAACCCGGATGATCGAACTCTATCGGCGTGGCGGGCGGTTCTCGGCGACGATCGAACCGAAGGTTATTCAGCTTCCGCAGAACCGTGTCGATCTCGTCTACGAGATAAACGAGGGACCAAAAACGAAGATCGCGTCGATCAATTTCATCGGCAACAAGGAGTTCAGCGACGGTGCGCTGCGCGAAGTGATCTCGACGAGCGAATCCGCCTGGTGGAAGTTCCTGTCGTCTTCCGATAGCTATGATCCCGATCGCCTGACTTATGATCGGGAGCTGTTGCGTCGTTACTATCTGCAGCGCGGATATGCTGACTTCCGCGTCGTGTCTGCCGTTGCGGATTTGAGCCGCGACGACGCGGCGTTCCACATCACCTTCACGGTGGACGAAGGGGAGATTTACCATTTCGGCGACATCGCTGTCGCCTCCGACCTCGACAAGCTCAACCAGGAAGAACTTGAAGCATTGCTGCTGCCAGTGACTGGTGAGGTTTATGACGCCGGTCTCATCGATAAAACGATCGATCAGCTGACATACGCTGCGGGTACGCAAGGTTACGCATTTGCTGAAGTTCGCCCGCGCGTCAAGCGCCGTCAGGACGAGCGTGTGATCGACTTGACGTTCCAGATCGCCGAGGGCCCGCGCGTTTACGTAGAACGTATCGATATCACTGGTAATTCCCGTACGCTGGACAAAGTGATCCGCCGTCAGATGCGGATGTCGGAGGGGGATGCCTTCAACAAGGTGCTTCTCGACAAGTCTGAGAAGAACATCCGTGCGTTGCAGTATTTCAGCAAGGTCGAGATCACTCAAAATCCAGGCTCGGCTCCGGACAAGACGATCATCGGTGTGGATGTCCAGGAGCAGTCTACCGGTTCGTTGTCGCTGAGCGCCGGCTTCTCGACGCTGGATAACGCGGTCGCCGGTATTCAGCTTTCGGAACGAAACTTCCTGGGCCGCGGTCTGCAGCTCAGCACCTCGCTCTCGATTTCGGCGTGTCGGCAGTTGATCGAATTCCATTACACCGATCCGTACTTCCTGGACCGGGATCTCGTCGGCGGCATAGACATTTTCGGCAGTGAAACGGACTATCAGGACGAGTCGTCGTTCAACTCGCGTTCACAGGGCTTTGGGTTCCGCTTCGGATTTCCGCTTTCCGAAAAGAGCAGGCTCATGACGCGGTATCAGTTCCGTTTCGACGAGATTTTCGACGTTGATTCCACGGCGTCGCTTGCCGTCCAGGCTGCCGAAGGACAGGAGTATCGGTCGATCATCGGCTACGATTTCTACTACGACAATCGAAACGATCCCGTCGAACCCACGGGAGGCTGGGACTTCCTCTTCTCCCAGAACTTTGCGGGATTGGGCGGTACGGTCCGGTTTATCTCCAACGAGGTTCTCGCGCGTTACTACTTCCCGCTGTCCGACGACTTCCTCACGAGCTGGCGTCTCGATGGCGGGTACATTCAGAAACTGGACGATGAGATTCCGCTGAATGACCACTTCTTCAAAGGTGGTAACACGATCCGTGGTTTCGCGAGAGGCGGCGTCGGCCCGCGTGACGTGTCGTCGACG
This sequence comes from Parvibaculum sp., assembly GCA_020062605.1. Classification (GTDB taxonomy): domain Bacteria; phylum Pseudomonadota; class Alphaproteobacteria; order Parvibaculales; family Parvibaculaceae; genus Parvibaculum. The sequence goes on from JAGUWA010000216.1 coordinate 3,452, forward strand.
AACAAGGATGCTGTGGGTGCGTTGGCGTACATCTTCGGTACGGCGGAGCTGTCCTTCCCGAACGGTCTGCCAGAGGCACTGGGTATCAAAACATCGGTCTTCGCGGACGGTGGTTACATCGGCCTCTCGGACTATGACAGGACGCTCTACCCGGGCATCGTCGACGACTTCGCGCCGCGTGCATCCGTCGGCTTGAGCCTCTACTGGCAGTCGCCCTTTGGTCCCATTCGCCTGGACTTCGCGCAGGTACTGCTGGATGAGCCATACGACGAGACAGAGGCGTTCCGGTTCAGCGCCGGCACATCGTTCTAGATTGCTGTTCGAGGGACGGCGAGAGAAACCAGAGATCAGAGGGACGTTCGGAAATGCAGTACAAGTCGAGTTTCAAGCATATCGCCGTGGCTTTCGGCCTGGCCTTGGGGGCATTGCTGCCCATGTCGGCCGCACCCGCCTTCGCGGTGGGGCCGGCGGTCGTTCTGATCGTCAATACGGACGCTGTGTTTGCTCAGTCGAAAGTTGGACAGAACATCCGCAGTCAGTTCGAGGAGCAGGCAAAGAAGCTCCGCGCTGAAGGCAAGAAGACGGAGGACGCGCTCCAGGCCGACGCGAAGAAGATTTCGGATGAGCGGGCGCTGCTCTCGCAAGAAGACCTGCAAAAAAAGGTGCAGGCCTGGCAGAAGCGCGAAGCCGAATTCCAGCAGTCCATGCAGCAGAAGAGCCAGTCTCTCCAGCTCGGATTGCAGCGAGCTAACAGCAAGGTGGAAGCCGCACTCCGACCGATTTTCGCCGAAGTTCTCAAGGAGAAGGGAGGCACCGTTCTCTTCGATCAGTCGGTGGTGCTTGCCGGTGGCGCGGATCTTGATATCTCTGCCGAGGTCTTGAAGAGACTCAATGAGCGCATGTCGACCATCGAGCTCAAGCCCGTATCGATCGAGGAACTGCAGGCGGAACAGAAGGCCGCCCAATAATCAAACGGAAGGCGCGCCTCTAGTATGGCCGCCTGGATGCGACGGCCATGACTGACAACCGCTTTTTTCCACCACGGGAACCCCTGTCGCTGGGCGAAATCGCCCGCCGCATAGGAGCTAACCTTGCATCGGGCACGGACGAGGGAGCCACGCTTGATGGCGTGGCTCCGCTCGATTCAGCGGGGCCGCGAGACCTCAGCTTTCTGGACAATCCGAAATATGCAGCCGCCTTCGCGAAGACCCGCGCCGGCGCCTGCATTGTCCACCCCCGCTTTGTCGAGCGAGCACCCGAAGGGATCGCGCTGCTGATTTCGGAACAACCCTACAGGGCCTATGCCATCGCCGCGCAGTTATTTCATCCCGAAGAGGTAACAGGCGGAGACACCTTCGGAGAGAGGGGAGGCATTCACCCCTCGGCAATCGTGCACGCGACCGCCCAAATAGGCGAAGGGGTTACCGTCGAGCCGGGGGCGGTCGTCGGTGCGGGGGTGGAAGTTGGAAGAGAAACGGTGATTGGAACAAATGCCTCCATCGCCAAGGGGTGCACGATCGGCAAGAACTGCTTCATCGGACCAAACACGACGATAAGCCATGCGCATCTCGGCGACCGGGTGATGCTGCACCCAGGTGTTCGCATAGGCCAGGACGGTTTTGGCTTTGCCATGGGCTTGCCGCGTCATGAAAAGGTCCCGCAATTGGGGCGGGTGATTATTCAGGACGACGTCGAGATAGGCGCGAATTCAACGATAGATCGTGGCGCGGGGCCAGATACGGTGATCGGCGAAGGCACCAAGATCGATAATCTGGTACAGATTGGCCACAACGTCGAAATCGGCAGGCATTGCATTGTGGTCGCTCAGACGGGCGTTTCCGGAAGCGCCAAGCTTGGCGATTTTGTCGTGCTGGCGGCGCAGGTCGGCGTGGCAGGGCACCTGACCATCAATAGCGGTGCGCAGATTGCCGCCAGAGGAGCCGTGGTACACGATGTGCCGCCGGGGCAGCAATATGGAGGCGTGCCAGCCAGACCTATAGCTGAGTGGCGGCGCGAAGTTGTCGAAACGCGTAAGCTGGGGCGCCGAAAGAAGCAGACCGGCGGCTCTGACGAATAAGCGACCCTGCGGGTAGTCTTGGAAGGAAGAAGGAATGAGCGAGGCTGAAATATCGGAAACGCTCGGCTATGCCGATATCAACAGGGTGCTGGAACTCCTTCCTCATCGATATCCGATGCTGATGATCGACCGCATCATCGAGATGAAAGGCGACCAATCAGCAATTGGTGTCAAGAATGTGACGAACAACGAGCCTTTCTTTCAGGGGCATTTCCCCGGCCACCCGGTCATGCCGGGAGTCCTGATTGTCGAAGCAATGGCGCAAACTGCTGGTGCGCTTGTCATTAATCATCTGGGCACCTCGGGAAGCAATCAGCTCGTTTACTTCATGACGGTGGACCGCGCACGCTTTCGCAAGCCAGTCCTGCCTGGAGACGTCCTCCATGTTCATGTAACGAAGTTGCAAAGTCGGGGAACGGTCTGGAAATATCATGGTGAGGGACGGGTCGACGGAAAGATCGTCGCCGAATGCGATCTCGGTGCGATGATCGCAGGCCCCGCTCAGAAATGACGCAAATTCATTCAACAGCATCCGTCGACCCCAAGGCGCAGCTCGCGCCCGATGTGAAAATCGGGCCCTATTGCGTTGTGGGTCCGCATGTCGCCATGGACGAAGGGGTCGTCCTCCATTCGCATGTCGTCGTCGAAGGGCATACGAGCATCGGTGCCCGCACGCAGATATATCCTTTTGCGTCCATCGGACATGCACCGCAGGACTTGAAGTACAAAGGTGAGCCCAGCACGCTCGAAATCGGCACGGACAATCTCATACGCGAGCACGTGACCATGAACCCCGGCACGGAAGGGGGAGGCATGGTCACTCGGGTAGGAAATCACTGCGCGTTTCTCGCCAGTTCCCATGTCGGTCACGACTCGATCGTGGGCAATCACGTCGTCTTTTCGAATAGCGTTCTGCTCGCGGGCCACTGCAAGATCGATGATTATGTCATTTTCGGAGGCGGCGCCGCGCTTCACCAGTTCGGACGTGTGGGGAAGCACGCTTTTATCGGTGGCATGAGCGCTGTTGAGAATGACGTTATTCCTTATGGCCTGGTCGTAGGCAATCGCGCGAACCTCATGGGGCTCAATCTTGTCGGCCTCCGTCGTCGGGGGTTCTCGCGCGAGCAGATGCAATCCATGCGAGAAGCTTACAACCTCCTGTTCTCGAACCAGGGAACGCTGAGGGAGCGGGTGGCCGAGGTGGCGGACAAGTTTGCCGATAGTCCGGAAGTCATGGAGATTGTGGATTTTATTCGCGCGGAGGCCGATCGGGCGATATGCCTGCCGCGGCTCGATCGCGTGACGTGATCCCGGGTTGAATGAGCACCGCAGGGAATAATTTCCGGAAACTCGGCATAGTGGCAGGTGGTGGACCCTTGCCTGTGGCAATCGCCAAGGCGGCAAGGGCGTCTGGCCGCGATGTGTTCATCGTCGGCATTGAGGGGGCCGCCCGCACCGAGATTGAGGATTTTCCGCATGCCTGGGTACGGATTGGCGCGATGGGCGAATTCCTGCGGCTGTTGAAGCAGGCGGGATGCGAAGACCTGGTGCTGATCGGAGGGATCAAGCGCCCTGACTTAAGCAAGCTGGGTCTCGACATGACCGCCGTAAAGCTCTTGCCGAGGGTGGCCGGATGGATGAGGGAAGGCGACGACGGCCTTCTTCGCGGGCTTACCGAATTCCTGGAGAAGGATCATGGATTCAGGATCGTTGGTGCCCACGAAATCGCCGCAAGCCTGCTCGCGCCCGAAGGCGTTATAACTTCCCACACGCCGTCGCCGCAGGATGAAGCCGACATCGACAGAGCTGTTACGGCCGCGCTCGCAATCGGTGCGCTCGATATCGGGCAAGGGGCTATTGCCTGCCGCGGTATTGTCCTGGCCCTCGAGGCCGCGGAGGGTACGGACGAGATGCTGAAACGTGTCGCAAGCTTGCCGCCGGATATCCGCGGACGGGACGAAAAACGGGAGGGCGTGCTGGTGAAGCTCTCGAAGCCCGGTCAGGAACGCCGTGTCGATCTTCCGACGATTGGTGTCGAAACGGTGGAGCGCGTCGCAGCGGCGGGCCTCGCCGGAATAGCGGTCGAGGCAGGGGGCGCGCTGATCGCCGACGTCGACGCTGTTGCGCAAGCAGCCGACCGGAAAGGCATCTTCGTAATAGGCCTTGCTCGTGCCCGGATCGATCGGGCGTCGCCGTGAGCAGCGACGAACGCGGACGACACATCATGCTTGTCGCCGGTGAGACTTCCGGCGACACGCTGGGCGGCGAGCTCATGACGGCCCTGAAGGATATGTCGCCTTTTCCACTCGTTTTCTCTGGAGTCGGCGGCGAGAACATGGAAAGGGAGGGGCTCTCCTCCATCTTTCCGATGACGGATATTGCCGTCATGGGGCCGCGGGAAATTATCCCGCGTCTGCCGCTCATCTTTCGCAGGATATGGCAAACCGTGCGTCATGCTGTGGAGGTGAAGCCGGACATCGTGGTGGTGATCGACAGCCCCGAATTCACGCATATGGTCGCGAAGAGGATCGCACGCCGCGCGCCTTCCATTCCAATCGTGGACTATGTGCTCCCGAGCGTCTGGGCCTGGCGGCAAGGCCGTGCAAAGGCGATGAAGAAATACATTCGCCGTGTTCTCGCGCTGCTGCCATTCGAGCCGGCATTCCTCCGGTCGGTTGGCGTGGATTGCGTTTACGTCGGTCACCCGGCCATCCAGCGGGTACCTGAAGCTGGGGCGGGCGCGCGCTTCCGTGAGGCGCACGGTATTGCGCCAGCGGCGCCTCTTCTTCTTGTTCTGCCGGGTAGCCGTCTGAATGAGGTGAAGCACCTGATCGGCATCTTCGGCGACGTCGTAACGCAACTCGCCCGAGACATTCCGAATTTGCGCGTGGTCCTGCCGGTGGTTCCACATGTCCGCGACCTCGTCGAACAGGCCGCCTCCTCGTGGCCCGTCGACGTTTTGATCGTGACGGACGAATCGGAAAAGCGAGCTGCGTTCGACGCGGCGACCGCCGCAATAGCTGCGTCGGGAACGGTTGCGCTGGAGCTAGGTCTTGCCCGTGTACCGATGGTGATCGCCTATCGCGCCGAGGCGCTCGTCGGCTGGTTTGCCCTCAGCGTGCTCAAGATACCGTCTGTCGTTCTCGTGAATCTCATTCTGGACAGGCCGGCCGTGCGCGAATATCTGCAAGGCCGGTGCACGGCAGCCGATCTGATCGATGGACTTCGCCCCCTGATGAGCGACACCGCGGAACGGCGGCGTGCACTGGCCGATCTCGATGAACTTCGTGCACGCATAGGTGTTGACGGCGCACCGCCGAGCCGTCGTGCAGCGCAAGCGGTACTCGAACTTCTGTGATGACAACAAAAAAGGGCGTTCCCGCAGGAACCAGCCCCTACGATAAATATTAATTCTACGAGGCGCCGACAGTAACCTGTCGGCGTTTCTTGTTTTGAATCGGAGGGTTAGTGTCCACGGCCGGGCCAAAAACATCGATAGCGCGCCCGAAGAAATTTTCGAGAGGCCCAATACGCCGCCTGTCCCGCAACATCGGGGTGTTTTTGGTTAATTTTTGCCGCAACGCGCAATGTCACTTGTTTGGCGTCGCCCCCGATTCATTTCAATCAAGTCGAACCACGCAATTACACAAGAGTATTCCCGTCTATGGAGCCTGCATATAAGAACAAACCGTGAATACTGTCCAAATGCCACCTGCAAAAAACCATCGCCTTTCAATGAAACTCATGCCCTCCGCTTACAGAGGGTTTGGAAAAACGGCTAACGGCGACCAGCGATATCAGTGCAAGTCGTGCCGCCAGACCTTTTCGATCGGACTTCCGACGCGGCGCCACAAGAAAACGGATAAGACCGGCAGATATTGCGTGGGCTGATGAACAAGATGGCAATGAGCCGTCTCTGCGAAACCGCTCAGGTCACCTTTCCTCATATCCACGCGAGGATCGATTTTCTTTACAGCCAATGCCTGGCCTTCAGCGGCGATCGGGAAGTCCGGCTTCACCGGTGCTTCGAAGACCGGGAGCCATACTTTGCCACCGATGCGCAGATGATTCTGGTCAACTGGCCTGTGAAAAGTCAGCGCGGGACAGTCCCCTTGCTTCACATGGCGACAGTTCACAAGTCATCGCAATTCGTCGTAGAGGCAACCGTCGACTACGACCCAGATGTCGATCCGGATGACCTGGAAGCAGAGATGGAGGCTGTGGGCGACTTCGCCAAACCGCGATCAATGCGCGAACACGCAAGGCTCTGGCCCGCACGCGAATACCAGGCATCGGTCATAGGCAGTCTGCCGCACATCTTCGCCGTGCCCTGCAAGGCGGGGGAGATGCAGCAGCATGGTGAAGCGCGTCGTGCGCTCGACCAGCGTGCCGATCGCCGAGCTGCCAAGACCGAGAATGAGGTCTCCCTCCCAATGTCCCGGCACCGCACGATCGGCCGCTTCGGCGGGGCGTTGACTGATCATGATCTCCGGCGAGACAAAACCCTTGCCGCGCCTGCGGACGCGCGCCCTTGGCACCCGCAACACGCGTCCTGTTCGCAAGCAGGCCGTCAACTCGCGGCGCAGCACTCCGCGGCCCTGAACGAACAGAGCCTGATAGATGGCTTCGTGGCTGATGCGTATCGTCATGTCGTCCGGGAAGTCGACCTGCAAGCGTCGGGCAATCTGCTCCGGGCTCCAGGCCCGAGCCCATCTCCGGTCCTTTCGCGGACCATGCCGGCGGTCCTTCCACGGAACGGCGGGGCCAGGGACGAGAGCGCCGCTCGGGGCCATGACGACGCCGGCAAGTCTCTCCTCCACATAAGTGCGCAACGCCGTGTTGAGTTCAAGCTTGGCCGGTTTGGGCCGACGAGCCGAGCGATCCGCATGCCACTGGGCAGTCGCCGGCCGAAGCGCAACACGAGCCCAGCGTTGGCATAGGTGAAGACGTTGCCGACTGCGCCGGCGGCATGCGGCGTTGCATCGAAGCCAAACCCGGAAACCGTTTCGGAGACGAAGCCACGCCAGTTGCGCTGGTAAGTCAGGACGACCCCGGGCTCGTTCTTAAGCTGGGTATCCCAGCCGCGCGGCTCCAACGCGCCCGTGACCTCGTGAACGAACGTCTGTGTCTGCTCCGCAAGCGAAGCCGGTCCGACGACGCCCGGGGTCAGCTCCAGCTGGTCGAGCCGCCGGCCAGTCTCGGCGATCAGCGCGCCGCAAGAGCGGTGGGAAGCGCGATCTGTCGGGCCGTCCACAGTAGCCACGAGCGCCGAAGACCCACTGACGGCCGCTGCGAAAGGGGCGCAAAGGTCTTTGATCCAGGTCATGCAAGACTGCGGAATGGGTGTATATGCTCAAATCCGTGAGATGGAGACAGGCGACGCATGTCCATGCAGCGCATCATGGTGGCAACCGATGGCTCCGCGGGTGCGGACCGCGCCGTCGAGGTGGCGGCGGTCCTCGCCAAGGCTGTCGATGGCGAGTTGCTGATCGTGACTATCGGCGGCAATTTCCCGGCGGAGGAGATCCGGAAGCTGGCATGCGCCGAGGGCGGGGTCGGCGAGGCGAATGAGCTGCTCTGCAATCGTATTCTCCTTGAGGCGAAGGAACGGGCGGAGCGTGCCGGAGTGCGCAGGATCGGCACACAATCGGGCTGGGGGGATCCGGCGGAGGGGATCATCGACGCGGCGCGCCGCGAGCGGTCCGACATGCTGGTGCTGGGCAGACGTGGCCGCGGGAAGCTCGCCGGATGGCTGCTCGGCAGCGTTTCCCGGGAGGTGGTGTCTCGCGCCCCGTGCATCGTCGTCGTCGTTCCGTGATCCCGTTCCGCGACACGCGGCCCTTGTCGTTGGCGGGTGTTCTCGCTGCCGGTCACGCCATCGTGGCGATCGTCTGGCGGAACCGCGCGAGCGCGAGGCCGAACAGGGCGGCTCCGATCGCGGCGATGGCGAGGAACTGCGGCCAGACGGCGGCGAGCCCCGCGCCGCGGTAGAGGATCGCCTGGGCGAGCATCACGAAATGCGTGTTGGGCGCGGCCAGCATGATGTACTGCACGACCTCCGGCATGCTCTCGCGCGGCGTCG
>JAGUWA010000435.1 GCA_020062605.1 Parvibaculum sp.
GGCGCAGGTCGAGCGGATCGAGGAGCGCATGGCTCCCGCGGCCGAAACGGCCCGGCAGACGGAGCTCGGCATCGAGGAAGAACCCGCCGCCCCGGCGCCCCGCGCCGGCGGACAGTTCGATGCGAAGGACTTCGAGGCAGAGGTCATCATCCACAAGCCCGAACCGCGGCAGGCGGTTCGTCCGGAACCGGAAGCCCCCGTCGTCGCGGCGAGTGCCGTCCGTGCGGAGCCGAAGTCTCCGGCGCGTCCTTATATTCCCGGCGATCTGGACCGGGTGCAGAAGGGCGATCTTCCGTCCTTCCTCGGGCAGAAGGGGCAGCCTGTGCAGCAGTCCCGCGCCCCGAAGAAGGGTCCGACCTTCTTCGAGCGTCTGACCGGCGGCCGCCGGAAGGAAGCGGAAGAAGAGGCGGCTCCGGCACCGCGGCGCGAGCCCAGCGTGGCGCAGCGTCAGGCCCGGCCCGAACCCGCCCGTCAGGTCCCGGCCGAAACGGCCAGGCCGCAGCAGGAAAGCCTCTCTCCCTCGACCGAGAGCCGTCTCGTGCAGCCCTCCTATGAAGAAGAGCAGCTCGAGATCCCGACCTTCCTGCGCCGGCAGGCGAACTGAGCCTCCGACCTGCCGGCGGAGCCCGCCGGCAGGGTCTTTACAAGGTTGAACCCGCCCTTTTCGGGGTTATTCCCCGGGGGCGGGTTTTCCTTTGAGGTCAGCGGGTTAGGCGTCACCGCTGACCGTAACATTCAGTAAAAATCTGTTATTTGAGGGAGATTCGGCCCGCTGCTAGAACCATTCTCGCAGACCAGAGGGGGCGGGACTGCGTCGGGGGTATGAAAGTGTTCCAAGTGCCGAAATCCGAATTCGAGACAATCATGCTGGAAAATGTCCGGCGCGAGCGACGCATCCGTGCGATCGCTTTTCCGCAGATGACGCTGGTCCGGCCCGTCGTAATCGACGGCGTGGGCCTCCATAGCGGCGCGCCCATCCACATGGTGCTGCATCCGATGGAAGCCGACAGGGGCGTCGTCTTCCGCCGGACCGATCTCGTGGCGCGGGGCCGCGAGGTGTCGGACATCCGCGCCACCTTCGGCAATGTCGTCAGCACCACGCTGTCGACCGAGATCGGCAATGCCGCGGGCACGACGGTGAGCACGGTCGAGCATCTGATGTCGGCGCTCTCCGCGCTCGGCATCGACAATCTTCTCGTCGAGATCGACGGGCCGGAAGTGCCCGTTCTCGACGGCAGCAGCGAAATCTTCCTCGAAAAGATCGAGGCGGCCGGCATCGAGAAGCTCGATGCGCCGCGCAAGGCCATTCGTATCCTGAAGCCGGTCGTCGTCGAAGACGGACAGAAGCGCGCGGCGCTGCTGCCGGGCGAGGGCTTCCGTGTCGCCTTCGAGATCGACTTCGACAATCCGGTGATCGGCCGTCAGTCGATCGAGGCGGATCTGCACGATCCCTTCTTCGCCGAGGACATTCTGCGGGCGCGGACTTTCTGCCTGCGCCGCGACATCGAGGCGATGTGGGCGGTGGGGCTCGCCAAGGGCGGCTCGCTGGACAATGCGGTGGTCGTGGACAACGACCATGTGATGAACGAGGACGGCCTGCGCTACGAGGATGAATTCGTGCGCCACAAGGTGCTGGATGCCGTGGGCGACCTCGCTCTTTCGGGTCTGCCGCTGATCGGCCGCTACGAGGGCTCCCGTGCGGGCCATGCCATGAACAATCGCGTGCTCCGCGCGCTGATGGCCGACCCCTCGGCTTATGAGGTGGTGGACTTCGCGGAAGCGCGGCGTCCTGCCCCGCTGGCTCGGGAACTTGCCATTTCGGCCGATTGATTTCAGACACTCGCATTATGGAGGGCACGTCCCGGGACGCGCCCTTTTCATGTTTTCTTCTTGTTTTCTGGCCGGCCTTGTCCCTCGTTCCGGCGCTATGGTCTCGGGGCTCTTATTGAGATAGAAAAAGGCTCCGGATCGGCCCTCTTGGGGGGACGAGTCGGCAGGAATTCACGCATCGGGCGCCCGGTGCGGCCCAGGAGCAAAAACGCGTCGCCGGGATCTGTGGTCCGGGCCGCCCGAAATTCGAACGAAATGGACTTTGCCCGAATGAGTGAGGCCAGGTTGCCCATCCGCCGTCATCCCGCCGCTTCCTTCCGTGCCCTTGTCGCCGGTGTTGTCGTCCTCGCTGCCGCCGGTCTGGCAAGCTGCTCGTCCGACGCCGACGACTTGCCCTACGAGGAACGGGCGGTCGAGCAGATATACAACAAGGCGATGGACCACATGGAGGCCAGGGAATACATCCCGGCCACCAAGGAATTCGACGAGGTCGAGCGGCAGCATCCCTATTCGGAGTGGGCGCGCCGGTCCATGCTGATGGGCGCCTATGCGCACTACAAGGTCAACCAGTACGACGAGGCGATCCTCAATGCGCAGCGTTTCATCTCGCTGCATCCGAGCAACAGGGACGTGCCCTACGCTTATTACCTGATCGGACTGAGCTATTACGAACGCATCTCGGACGTCGGCCGCGACCAGAAGATGACGGAGAATGCGCTCAACTCCTTCTACGAACTGACGCGGCGTTTCCCGGCCAGCGAGTATGCGCGCGATGCCAAGCTGAAGATCGATCTCACGCTCGATCACCTGGCGGGCAAGGAAATGGAAATCGGCCGCTATTATCTCACGCGGAAGGACTACATCGCCGCGATCAACCGCTTCCGCACGGTCATCGAGAAATACCAGACGACCACGCATACGCCGGAAGCGCTGGAACGGCTGACGGAGGCCTATCTCTCGCTCGGCATCAAGACCGAAGCGCAGACGGCGGCGGCGATCCTCGGCTACAATTTCCCGGGCAGCGTCTGGTATGAAGACAGCTATGCGCTGCTGGCGGAACAGGGGCTCGAGCCACAGGAAAACAAGGACTCCTGGATCAGCCGTGCCTGGAACTCCGTTTTCTGATCTGTCGGGTTTTCCATAGAAGGCGTGTTTCATGCTCGCCGCGCTGTCGATCCGCGACATCGTCCTCATAGACCGGCTTGAGCTTTCGCTCGACAAGGGCCTGTGCACGCTGACCGGCGAAACCGGTGCTGGCAAATCGATCCTTCTCGACTCGCTCGGCCTCGCGATCGGCGCGCGCGCCGATGCCGGGCTCGTGCGCCAGGGTGCGGAGCAGGGCAGCGTCACCGCCGTGTTCGATCTTCCCGCCGATCATCCTGCCCGCGCGCTTCTCGATGAGAACGGCATCGAGACCGACGGGGAACTCATTCTCCGCCGCGTGCAGACGCGGGACGGGCGCTCGCGCGCTTTCGTGAACGACCAGCCCGTGAGCGTCGGTCTGCTTCGCCAGCTCGGCGACATGCTGGTCGAGATCCACGGCCAGCATGACGAACGCGGACTTCTGGATGCGTCCGGCCACCGCGCGATCCTCGATGCCTTTGGCGGGCTCGAGCCGAAGCTGCGCGAGGTGCGCAAGCTCATCGACGCGAGCCGGCGCGCGATCCGCCTCGAGATCGACGGCGGCGTGAAGGTGGACAACATCCGCGAGATCGCCGAGGCCGGCGCCGATACCTTTGTCGCCGGTTCGGCCATCTTCAGCGCGGGTA
>JAGUWA010000383.1 GCA_020062605.1 Parvibaculum sp.
ACAACACGGTGACGGTCTATGTCCCCCATGCCGACATGGGGCAGGGCACGATCACCGCGCTCGCCATGATGGCGGCCGAGGAACTCGACGCCGACTGGTCGCTGGTGCGCGCCGAACAGGCCCCCGCCGAACCCGCCTTTGCCAATGAGTCGCTCGGCAACGAATTCGTCCCCGGCGACGGCGTGCCGCCCATGCTGAAGGGCGTGAATGCCGCTGCCTGGTACCGGGTGGCGAAATTCATGAGCCTCCAGATCACCGGCGGTTCCATGGCGGTCCGCTACACCGGCCAGCACGGCATGCGCACCACGGGCGCCGCCGCGAAGGAAATGCTGGTCAAGGCCGCCGCCGCGCGCTGGAACTGTTCGCCGTCGGACTGCACCGCCGCCATGAGCTTGGTCACGGGGCCGAAGGGCGAGACCGCCACCTATGGCGAGCTTGCGGCAGACGCCGCCGGATATTCCCCTTCCGCGAACCCGGCGCTCAAGTCCCGCAAGGACTACACGATCGTCGGCACGCCGCGCCCCCGCTTCGACATTCCGGGCAAGGTCGATGGCAGTGCGAAATACGGCGTCGATGCACATGTCCCCGGCATGCTTTATGCCGCCGTGCATCTCGGCCCCGTCTCCCGCTCGACAGTGGTCTCCTACGACGCATCGGAAATTCTCTCCCGTCGCGGCGTGAAGAAGGTGGTCGAGTTCCCGGCAGGCGTCGCCGTCGTCGCCGACAATTACTGGCGTGCCAAGGAAGCGGCCCTCGCTCTCGAAGTCAAGTTCGACGCGGGCGAGAAGGCGAACGTCTCCTCCGAAACGATTTTCGCCGCGCAAGGCGAGGCGCTTTCGGGCGAAACCGAGGCGGACAAGGAAGCCGGCGATGCCGCCTCCGCCTTCGCGGCTGAGGGCGCCGATATCGTCGCCGCCGAATACCGCGTGCCTTATCTGGCGCACGCCTGCATGGAGCCGATGAACTGCACCGTCTGGATACGCGACGGCAAGGCCGATGTCTGGGTGGGCGTGCAGGACCCGCTCGGCACCCGCGCCCGCATCGCCGACGTCACCGGCATCGACTTCGACAATGTCACCGTCCATCCGATGCTGCTCGGCGGCGGTTTCGGACGCCGCATACCGCTCCGCGAGGGCTTCTTCGATTTCCCCAGCGAGATCGACTGGGCGGCGAAGATCGCGATGGAAGTCGATGCGCCTGTGAAGCTCGTCTACACCCGCGAAAACGACATCCAGCACGATGCCTATCGCCCCGCCGTGACGAGCCGCATCCGCGCCGTGGTGAATGCGGAAGGCTATCCGGCGGCTTACGAAAATCTCTACGTCTACAAGGACGACCCCGTAGAAGCGCCGCACATCCCCTATGGCATCGAGAACCAGTCGATCCGCTATGCCGAGGTGCCGACGCATATTCCGCGCGGCCCCTGGCGCTCCGTCGCGCACACGCAGCACACCTTCTTCTCCGAAAGCTTCATCGACGAGCTGGCCCATCGCGCCGGCAAGGACCCGCTCGGCTACCGCCTGGCGCTCCTGAAGGAGAAGCCGCGCCACGCCGCCGTGCTGAAGCTTGCCGCCGAAAAGGCAGGCTGGGGCAGGCGTTTGCCGGAAGGCCGCCATCACGGGCTTGCCGTGCAGGAAAGCTTCGGCACCGTCGTTGCGGAAGTCGCCGAAATCTCGATCGAGGACGGCGGCCCCCGCATCCACCGCGTCACCGCCGCGGTCGATTGCGGCCTCGTCGTCAACCCCGACACCGCCGCGCAGCAGATCGAGTCCGGCATCATCTACGGCCTCACCGCCGCGCTTTACGGCGAAATCAGCATCGAGAACGGTGCCGTCGTGCAGACGAACTTCACCGACTACGAGATGCTGCATCTGTCGGAATGCCCGGAGATCGACGTGCACTTCGTCGACAGCGACGCTCCCATCGGCGGTCTCGGCGAACCGGCGACACCCGTCGTCTCCGCCGCCGTCTCGAACGCGATCTTCGCCGCCACCGGCAACCGCATCCGCCAGCTGCCCTTCAAGCTGCACGACCTCAGTCAGGTATCGGACAAGTTCGCGCAAGCTGCGGACTAGGAAGACTGCTGAGTGAACTGAAGGAAACGGCACACGGAGGCACGGAGGCGCGAAGAAGGAGGAAAACGGGATCGCGCGCCGAAGGCGCAACCGGAGTCCGTTTTCCACCATGAGCATATTCCGGCGTGAAATCGCCTTGCTTCTCCGTGTCTCCGTGTCTCCGTGTGCAGAATAAAAAGCCTTCGTATCCGAAAACAGGAGACCCCATGTCCACAGTCCTCGTCACCGGCGGCTCCGGTTTCATCGGATCGCATTGCATCCTCCAGCTCCTCGAAAAAGGCCACGAGGTCCGCACCACGGTGCGCAATCTTTCGCGCGAGCCTGAAGTCCGCGCCATGCTGAAGGCGGGCGGTGCCGAGCCCGGTTCCCGTCTCTCCTTCGTCGCCGCCATCGGCTACGGCCAGGGTGTCCGCGCCAAGCCCTTCGACGAAACCGACTGGACGAATCTCGAAGGCGACGACATCACGCCCTACACCAAGTCGAAGACGATTGCCGAACGCGCCGCCTGGGATTTCATCGAGCGCGAAGGAAATGACCTCGAACTCGCCGTCGTGAATCCCGTCGGTGTGCTCGACCCCGTCCTCGGGCCGGACTTTTCCACCTCCATCCAGATCGTGAAGGGCCTGATGGACGGCGCCATGCCCGGCTGTCCGAAACTCGGCTTCGGCCTCGTCGATGTGCGCGACGTGGCCGACCTCCACATCCGCGCCATGACGGACCCGGCCGCGAAGGGCGAACGCTTCCTCGCCATCTCCGGCGATTTCGTCTGGATGCGCGACGTTGCGATCTTCCTCAAGGAGCGGCTCGGTAAGGCCGCCGCGAAAGTGCCCACGCGTCAGTTGCCCAACTGGCTCGTCTTCATCGCCGCGCTGCGCATGCCCGAGGTGAAGCTGCTGCTTCCCGAACTCGGCAAGGAGAAGCACGCCACCGGCGCGAAGGCCGGGCGCGTTCTCGGCTGGCAGCCGCGTTCCTGGCAGCAATCCGCCGTCGACACCGCCGAGAGCCTCGCGAAGCTCGACGCCTGACGCGCGGGGAAACCGCTAGCCTGCGAAAATCCCGAGCGGGTCATGCGCCCGCGCCACGCTGACGATGTAGAGGAAGACGAGAAGCGCCGCCGCCCAGAGCCCCGCGCGTTCCGCTCTCGTCCGCGCGAAGCGGAAGGCCGCGATGCCGATCCCCACATAGACGAAGAGCAGCACCACTTTCACGGTCAGCCACGCATCGATGAAGGGATATTGCTGCACCACCGTCATCAGCATCAGCGCGGCGGTGAGCAGCACCGTGTCGATCGTGTAGCTCGTGAGCTTCACCGGCGTCGACATGGCGAGCCGCGCCGCGGCGCGGCCTTCGCCCGCCAGAAGCGCCGCCCCCCGCAGGAAGAAGAGCGAGCCGCTCAGGATCACGCTCCAGATATGGACGAGCCGGATTTCGGCATGGAATTCGATCATCCGGCTCGTCTTCTCCTCGTTTGTCCGCTCGCCTGCCTCAGTCGCCCGCGCGTGCGCCGGCGCGGGCGTCCCTCTCGCTCCGCACGGGCACCTCGTCCTCCCGCTTCGGGAAGAGCCAGAGCCCCGCCACGAAGACGACGAGCGCGAGCGCCCCGATCGAGAAGATCGTGTCGCCCGGCACGCGCATCCACACGAGCAGGTCCACGAAGGGCTGCTGCATGAACTCCGCCGAGCGCGCATAGGCATAGCCATGTTCGAGCGAGGCGAAAAGCTGCATCGTCCCGAGCGGCAGCAGCGTCAGCAGCGCCATCAGCGCGAGCCCCGCATTCAGGCACCAGAAGCTCGTCTTCAATATGCCCTCATGCCAGGCAAGCTCCGGCTTCATGCCACGCAGGCAGAACAGCACGAGCCCGATGCCGAGCATGCCATAGACGCCGAAGAGCGCGGTATGTCCGTGCAGCGGCGTCAGGTTCAGCCCCTGCATGTAGTAGAGCGACAGCGGCGGGTTGATGAGGAAGCCGAAGAGCCCCGCGCCGACCAGGTTCCAGAACGCGACCGCGATGAAGAACATCACCGGCCAGCGATAGCGCCTCATCCAGGGCGTCGCCCCGCCGAGGCGGTAGGTGTGATAGGCCTCGAAGCCGATATAGGCGAGCGGCACCACTTCGAGCGCGGAGAAGCTCGCCCCGAGCGCCAGCACCGGCGTCGGCGAGCCGGCAAAGTAGAGATGGTGCAGCGTGCCGAGCACGCCGCCCGCCATGAAGATGATCGTCGCGAAGAGCACGGCGACCGTCGCCGTCTTCACCTGCAGCAGCCCCAGCCGCGTGAACAGGAACGCGATCACCGCCGTCGCGAAGACCTCGAAGAAGCCTTCCACCCACAGATGCACGAGCCACCAGCGCCAGTATTCCACCATCGAGATATGCGTGTGCTCGTTCCACATCAGCGCCGCCGCGAAGAACAACCCGATCGCGACGGTGGAGAGGAACAGCAGCCCGATGATCGAGCGCATCTCGGATTTCTGCGTCAGCGTCGGCCAGAGCGCGCGGCCCACGAACACGAGCCAGAGCATCAGCCCGATGAACAGGAACCACTGCCAGAAGCGGCCCATGTCGGCATATTCCCAGCCCTGGTGCCCGAACCAGAAATTATTGTCGAGCCCCAGCGTCTGCATCACCGCGAACCACTGCCCGGCGAAGGAGCCGACCACGATGATGAGCAGGCATACCCAGAGGAAGTTGACGCCGAGCCGCTGAAAGCGCGGCTCGTGGCCCGAAACCGCCGGCCCGATATAGAGCCCCGTGCCGAGCCAGGCGACCGCGATCCACAGCACCGCGAGCTGCGTGTGCCATGTCCGCGTGATGGAATAGGGCAGCACTTCGGCCATCTCGTAGCCATAGACGAGCTGTCCCTCCACCTGGTAATGCGCCGTCATCGCGCCGAACAGGATCTGCACCAGGAAGAGCGCCAGCAGCACCCAGAAATATTTCGCCGTCGCGAGCATGGAGGGCGTCGCCTTCACATGCCGCATCGGGTCGAATTCCGGCAGCGGCACGCGCGCCTCGTCGCGTCCATGCGTCACCGCGTGATGCCAGCCGAGAAGGCCGATGCCCGCCAGCAGGAAGGTCACGCTGAAGGCCGACCACAGAAAGGTGCTGGCCGGCGGCTTGTTGCCGATCAGCGGTTCATGCGGCCAGTTGTTCGTATAGGTGATGGTGTCGTCCGGGCGCTCGGTCCCCGCCGCCCAGGCCGTCCACCAGAAGAAGGCCGACAGCACGCGCCGGTTTTCCGCGTCCGGCACGGTGCCGTTCTTCATCGCATAGGCTTCGCGAAGTTCCGCCGTCGCCGGGTCGTCGCCGAACAGGCTCTCGTAATGCGTGGACACCTCGCGGACCGCTTGCGCCCGCGCCGGGGCCAGCGTGATCGTCTTCGTTTCCGGATCGTAGGTATTGGTGCGCATGACGCCGCGCAGCCGCCCTTCGAGCGCCGCCTGCCGCTCCTTC
>JAGUWA010000437.1 GCA_020062605.1 Parvibaculum sp.
ACACGGCCGGGCGGCGCCATCGCGGCGGCCTGGGCGGTGATGAATTTTCTCGGCGAGGAAGGCTACCGCGCGAAGCATCGCCAGGTGACCAATGCGCGCGAAGCGATCGAGACGGGCATCGCAAAGCTCGGCTTCCGGGTGCTCGGCAAGCCGCAGCTCGGCATCGTCTCCTTCACCCATGGCGAGGTCGACCCCTTCGCCGTCTGGGGCAAGCTCTTCGAGCGCGGCTGGTTCACGAGCCTCACCACCGAGCCCAAGGGCCTCCACCTCATGCTCTCGCCCTTCCATGAGAGCGTGACGGACACGTACCTCGCGGATATCGAATGGGCGCTTGGCGAAGTGAAGGCGGGCAACGAAGGCAAGAAGCGCGAGGCGCGGTATAGCTGAGTCTTGACATTACACCATTATGGTGCCATATAGGACCAGCGATTGGAAAAGCGCAAGCCGCATCACGACCTGGACGTCTTCAGGGAGGCGGTGTCTTCGCCGGATCGCCTGACGGTAACGACGGTGGCCCTGCGGAATGCCCTGGCTCTCGGTTTCGGGCGGGAAGAAATGACCTCCGCGCTTCTCGGGCTTGAGCGCGGTCACTTCTACAAGTCGATGACGTCCTACGCGGATCATCGTCAGTGGCAGGACGTTTATCACCTGCCCTGCGATGGGCTGGTGCTCTATGTGAAGTTCACGGCGGATACCGTCACCGATTTCACGCTGCTTTCCTTCAAGGAAAAGGACGATGGCTGAAACACGCATACATCCCGAAACGGGCAAAACGCTTCGCCGCGACACTCGCCCCTTTACTGTCGAGTATCGGGGCCGCTGCCGCACCGTTGCTCTTCCCGGCTGGTATCCGGCGGGCGACGGAGATGCTCTTCACGCGGGCAGCGACAGGGAGGCGGCGGATGCGGCACTGGCCGAACTCAAGGCAGAAGTGCGCGCTGCCAACGCCGCCTATGTTGCTTCCGTCAGAAAGAAGCTCGGCCTCTCCCAGCGACGGGCGGGCGATCTGATAGGTGGCGGTCCCCGCGCCTTTCAAAAATACGAGTCCGGCGAAATCGAGCCGAGCGAAGCCATGCTGAATCTCCTGCGTCTGCTCGACAACGACCCCTCCCGTCTTTCGGAGCTTCAGGCGACCTGATCCGCCTGGACCGCGCACGAGAAAAGCCCGCCTCCCCGGGGGTGGAAGGCGGGCCCTACTCATACGCTTACGCAACTTGCCTCGTGGGGCGTTCGTTCAACGAGTGCGCGGCGGTTCAGTTCCCCGTCGCGTCGTCCGTTTCCTCGGCAGGGCCCTGATCGAAGGCCGAGCCCTGATCCATCGCGTCGTCGATGTTCTCGCCCGCCTCTTCCGCCGGGCCGCTTTCGTCGCAAGCAGCGAGGCCGCCGGCCCCAGGTCGGAGGAGAGAACGCGCGGGTTCCCTACCGGTTCCACGCTCATTTCGAGAACAGCCTGACGCAGGGGGAGCCGTCGCGCGCCCTTCGATTGCGGTGTGCGGAGCGCCGATTGACGTTTTCCGCGCCAGCGCTGCTGCTACACTTGCCGGAAAGATTAAAGATACAATCACCCTGGGGAGGAGACGATGGGAGCAGCGACAATCATTTCGGGCGCGCGGGTCGCGGAGATCGCCGCCCTGCAGGAGCGGGCGGCGCGGGCGGCAAGCGGGTTCAGGAGCATCGGCATCGGGCCGGGCGATGTCGTCGCGGTTTATCTCCGCAACGATTTTCCCTTCATGGAAGCCTCGGCCGCGGCAGGTCTTGTCGGCGCCTATTCGACGCCCGTCAACTGGCACAATTCGCCGGACGAGGCGCGCTACATCTTCGAGAATTCGGGCGCGAAGGCGATCATCATCCATGCCGATCTGCTGCGCGGCATCGAAAAGGCGATCCCGAAGGACGTGCCCGTCTTCGTTGTCGAGACGCCGCCCGAGATCGTGTCCGCCTATGGCCTGTCGCCGGACGATGCGAAGCTTCCGGCCGGCGCCACAAGCTGGGACACATGGCTCGCGCAGTTCCCGCCCATCGAGGCGGGACCGGCCGAACCGCCGGGATCGATGATCTATACGTCCGGCACGACCGGCCATCCGAAGGGCGTGCGCCGCGCGCCGCCGACGCCCGAACAGGCGGTCGCCTGGGCCGGGATCATCGGCAAGGTGATGGGCTTCAACGCCACCTATGGCGACCCGCGGGACATGGTCACCGTCGTCACCGGGCCGATGTATCACTCCGCGCCCAATGCCTACGGGCTCTATGCCTTCCGCGTCGCCGCAAACATCATCCTGCAGCCGCGCTTCGACGCGGAAGAACTCCTGCAGATGATCGAACGCCACAAGGTCACGCATCTTCACATGGTGCCGACCATGTTCGTGCGTCTGCTGAAACTGCCCGACGAAGTAAAAAGGAAATACGATCTTTCCTCGCTGCGCTTCGTCGTTCACGCGGCCGCGCCCTGTCCCGTTCACGTCAAGCAGGCGATGATCGAATGGTGGGGGCCCGTCATCAACGAATATTACGGCGGCACGGAAACAGGCGCGGTCGTCTTCTGCAATTCGGAAGAATATCTCGCGCATCCCGGCACCGTCGGCAAGGCGGTAGAGAATGCGAAGGTCCTGGTGCTCGATGACAACGGCAACGAACTCGCACGCGGCGCGACCGGCGAGATCGTCTGCCGCACCGCCGCCATCCCCGACTTCACCTATCACGGCGACGACGAAAAGCGCCGCAAGTCGGAGAAGGCCGGTCTCATCGCGCTCGGCGATGTCGGCTATCTCGATGAGGACGGCTTCCTCTATCTCTGCGACCGCGCGAAGGACATGGTGATCTCCGGCGGCGTGAACATCTACCCCGCCGAGATCGAGGCAGAACTCCACAAGATGCCGGGCGTCGGCGACTGCGCGATCTTCGGCATTCCCGACGACGAGTTCGGCGAATCCCTCTGCGCCGTGGTCCAGCCCCAGCCCGGTGCGACGCTCAAGGAAGCGGATGTCCGTTCCTTCCTGCGCGAGCGGGTCGCGGGCTACAAGGTGCCGAAGAAGGTCGAGTTCCGCTCCGACCTGCCGCGCGAGGATTCCGGGAAAATATTCAAGCGCAAGCTGCGGGAACCTTATTGGGAACAGGCCGGCCGGCGCATCTGAGAGTCATGGCACTCTACAAAGGGGCATTCCCCGAAAAAGGGGCGGTTTTCCGCCCCTTTTTTTGCGCTGCGTCAAAAAACCATACTGCACTGCAAAATATTCACACGCTGACATCTTGTCAATTTGTGCATCGCAACATATTTTGAGGTCAATAACAGCAGAATCGCTTCAAGCGACACCCCGAAAGGGCATAAGGCGGAAACGGTCGGGCCGGACTAGGCGTCAATCGTAGTATCAGAGGTTAGCCCATGACTTCCGCACAGCATCTCGCCTCCCATGTCGCCGCTCAGACCAGGTCTATCGGCGCGGACGTGTCGGCCCAGGCGGAACGCCTGAGGACGGCGGCCAAGGTCCAGATCCACAAGACCCGCGATGAATTCAGCCTTTCCGATGCATTTTCGGCGGCCGGCTACACCGTGATCGGTCTTTATGCGGCAGGTTTCGTCACCTATGTGGTGACGCTCTACTAAGCCGGAGCAGACCTCCGAGGCCCCGGAATCCGGCGCGGCGGTTCGCCGCCGCGCCTTTTGCACAGATTTTCACCTGTTACAATTTCCACCCTGTTTTGGCCAGAATGCCCCTCTTGCGTCGCGTAAATGCACATCCGTATGATAAGCATTGCTTATTAGAAGCTTCACATTGGACCGGCGAGCAAGAGCATTTCATGTCCACCAACCAGAACCCGGAACGCAGCACGGGCTTCCTGCTGCGTGATAATTCTCGGCTGATGAAAACCGCCTTCAACGACCGCGTGAGCGGCCTCACGCAAGCCCAGTGGGGGGCGCTGGCGCATCTGTCGCGCAACCAGGGCCTCAATCAGGTTGGCCTTGCCGACCTCCTCGAAGTACAGCCCATTACCGTCGCCCGCCTGATCGACAAGCTCGTGGCCCTCGGCCTCGTCGAGCGCAGGCCCGACCCGAACGACCGGCGCGCGCAGCAGCTCTTCCTGACGCCCAGGGCGCAGCCCCTGCTCGACCAGCTCTGGGAAGCGGGCGACGAAATCCTTGATGAAGCCTATGCGGGGTTCAGCGACGAGGAACGCGCCACTTTCATCGACATGCTGGTGCGCATGCGCGGCAATCTCGCCCGTTTCGCACAGGGGGAAAGCAGCGCTCGCAGTCGTGGTGCCGGATTCAGAAAGGCAAGTTGAACAAGATGTCCGTTTTGTCCGTGGGGCCCGGCGAGCGCATTCGTGCGCGCTTCCGAAGCCTCGGTGTATCCCCCTTGCGGCCGATCCTCATGATCGGCGTCCCCGCACTCGTTATCGCTGCCGCCGTCGCGGTCTGGCTTCTCGGCGGCCGCTATGTCAGCACCGACAACGCCTATGTGAAGGCCGCCGCAGTTTCGGTCAGCTCCGAGGTCGGCGGCCGCATCGTCAAGGTGTTCGTCACCCAGAACCAGCACGTCGCGGCAGGTGAGAAAATCCTTCAGATCGATCCCGAGCCCTATCGCATCGCGCTTTCCGAAGCCGAGGCCCAGCTTGCACAGGCCGCCGCCAATGTACGCGCCATGCAGGCGCGCTACCACATGACGACCGCGCAGCTCGAACTCGCGAAGAGCAACATCGACTATTACGGCAAGGAGTATGAGCGGCAGAGATCGCTGGCGCGCAACGATTTCGCCAGCCAGGCGAAGCTGGACGAGGCGAAGCACAACTACGACACGGCGACACAGCTTTCCATCGTCCTCGGGCAGAGCATCGCCGAGATTGCCGCCAATCTCGACGGCATGCCGGAAGCACCGGTCGAGCGGCACTCGGCCTATATGCAGGCAAAGGCCGTCCGCGATCGCGCGGCGCTCAACCTCAAACGCGCGACGCTCTACGCACCTTTCGGCGGCGTCCTCGGCTTGCAGCCGCAAGTCGGCGACCACGTCGCGCCGGGCACGCCGATCGTCAGCCTGATCTCCGACGACAAGCTGTGGGTCGAAGCCAACTTCAAGGAGACGCAGCTCACGGACGTTCACGTCGGACAGAAGGCGCGCATCACCATTGACACCTATCCCGGCCGCACCTGGGAGGGCCATGTAGAGAGCATCGCGCAAGGCACGGGCGCCGAATTTTCGATCCTCCCCGCGCAGAACTCGACAGGCAACTGGGTGAAGGTCGTGCAGCGCATTCCCGTCCGCATCGCCATCGACCGTGCGGCGGGTGATCCCGCCATACGTGCGGGCATGAGCTCCGAGGTGGAGATCGACACAGCGTCCAACCCCCGGATACAAGCCGCGCAAGAGAGCGAGCGGAGCGACCGCTCGTGAGCCCGAACCTGCAGCGCACGATCGTCACGGGCTCGATCATGCTCGCGACGATCATGCAGACGCTCGACTCCACCATCGCGAATGTCGCCCTGCCCCACATGCAGGGCAGCTTCTCCGCGACACAGGAGCAGATTGCCTGGGTGCTGACTTCCTACATCGTCGCCGCCGCCGTCTTCACGCCGACGACGGGTTTCCTCGCAACCCGCCTCGGGCGGCGCAACCTGCTCGCCGGCGCCGTCATCGGTTTCACGGTCGCCTCCATGCTGTGCGGCGCGGCGACATCGCTCTCCGAAATCGTTCTCTTCCGTCTTCTGCAAGGCATGTTCGGCGCCGCGCTGGTGCCGCTTTCACAGGCGATCCTGCTCGACACCTACCCGCCCGAAAAGCACGGCGCCGCCATGGCGGTCTGGGGCATGGGCGTCATGGTCGGTCCCATTCTCGGCCCGGCCCTCGGCGGCTGGCTCACCGATGCCTATAGCTGGCGCTGGGTCTTCTACATCAACGTGCCCTTTGGCCTGCTCGCGCTCGCCGGCATCTTCGCCGCCAGCAGCGAAGCGCCCGTCGACAAAAGCCGCCGCTTCGACTGGCAGGGTTTTGCTTACCTGGGACTTTCCATCGCCGGGCTGCAGATCATGCTCGATCGCGGCCAGGTGCAGGACTGGTTCTCCTCGACGGAGATCATCGTCGAGGGCGGCATTGCCGCTATCGCCTTTTTCCTCTTCATTGCCCATTCCATGACGACGAAAAACCCCTTCATCACGCTGCACCTCTTTCGCGACCGCAACCTCGTCATCGGCCTCGTTCTCATCACCGTCGTCGGCGTCGTGCTCTTCGCCACCATGGCGCTGCTGCCGCCCTATCTCGAAACGCTGATGGGCTATCCGGTCGTCACCACCGGCCTCGTCCTCGCGCCGCGCGGCATCGGCACCATGGTTGCGATGTTCCTCGTCGGCCGGCTGGTGAACCGCATCGACATCCGCCTCATCATGGCGTTCGGCATGTTTCTCACCATCTATTCGCTGTGGGAAATGTCGCAGTTCAATCTCTATATCAGCGAGGGCATGATCGTCACGACCGGCATCATCCAGGGTTTCGGCCTCGGCTTCATTTTCGTGCCCCTCACTACGGCGACTTTCGCGACGCTCTCGCCGGAACTGCGCACAGAGGGCACGAGCCTCTACAGCCTCATGCGTAACATCGGGTCGAGCGTCGGCATCTCGATCACGCAGGCGCTCATTTCGCGTTACACCCAGATCAACCACGAAATCCTGTCGCGCAACGTGTCGGAACTCAATCCGCTGCTCAGGCCGGAGCACGCGCCGCCCGGATGGAACATGCAGACGATGCAGGGGCTCGCGCTTGCCGAGGGCGAGGTCACGCGGCAGGCGGCATCCATCGCCTATCTCAACGACTTCAAGCTGATGATGTACATGACGCTGCTCGCGCTGCCGCTGCTGGTCCTCCTCCGGCCCGCGCGGCGGAAGGGACCGGAGAGCCCGGCGGAGGCAGCGTCCGCCATGCACATGGATTGAGCGCGCCCGCGAGGCCATTGAAGTTGTGCCCCGTTCGGTCCAAGCTGCCGCCAAAACCGGAGGAGAGATGGCAGTTCAGATTCCTTACGTCCGCGAGATCGATTTCGAATACGGCGCCTGCGAGCGGGTCTCGCCGCTGATCCGCCGCGTCGTCGCGCACAATCCTTCCGCCTTCACCTACAAGGGCACCGGCACCTACATCGTCGGCGAGGGCGACGTCGCCGTCATCGATCCGGGCCCCCTGCTCAACGAGCATGTGGAGGCGCTTCTTCGCGCGCTCGAAGGCGAAACGGTAAGCCATATCCTCATCACCCATACGCATAGCGATCACTCGCCCGCCGCAAAGCCCCTGAAGGCGCTTACCGGCGCGCGGACTTTTGCCTATGGGCCGCATGGTTCGGGACAAAAGCACGCGCCGGATGACGACGTGCAGGTCGAGGAAGACGGCGACATGGATTTCGTGCCGGATGTCGAACTGCGGCACGGCGACATTATCGAAGGCGATGGCTGGACCATCCAATGCGTCTACACGCCGGGCCATACCTCGAACCATATGTGCTTCGCGCTTCTGGAAGAGAAAGCACTCTTCACCGGCGACCACGTCATGGGCTGGTCCACAAGCATCGTCAGCCCGCCAGACGGAAACATGGAAGACTACATGGCCTCGCTGCGCCTGCTGCTCACGCGCGACGACGATATCTACTGGCCGACGCATGGGCCCGCGATCACCGACCCGAAACCCTTCGTGCGTTCCTTCATCGAGCACCGCGAAGACCGCGAACGGCAGATCATGGAACAGCTCGCGGCGGGCCGCACGCGCATTCAGGACATGGTGCCCGTCATGTACGCCGCCGTCGACAAGCGGCTCTATCCCGCCGCTGCCCGCTCCGTCCTTGCCCATATGGAACATCTCGTCGCGCGCGGTATCGTCCAGGCCGATGGCAAGCCGTCACTCGGCGCGCAATACCGGCTGACGCAATAAAATCAGAGCGTCATTGCGAGGAGCGTCGCAGACGCGACGAAGCAATCCAGGGGCGGCAGGCACAGTGCTTGCAGCCCATGGATTGCTTCGGCCTGACGGCCTCGCAATGACGATGTAAGGAGGGTTACCCCGCCTCGCCGAGCTTCACCTTCAGCGCATGAAGATAGGTGCGGATGCGGTTTGCATTCGCGCCCATGTCGCTGATACCGACGCGCGAGACCGAACGGACATCCACCGCCGCTCCTTCACCGCTTTCGCTGACGCGGATCGCCACATCGTCCTTGAAGTTCATGATGCGAGTGGTCGCGGTCGCCTCGATCAGCCCCGCTTCCGGGTTCGATGACACGATTTCCCAGCCCATTTCGCGCGCCGTTTCGAGCGCGGCCTCGTAGGCCTTGCCCGGTTGTTCGCTCACTTCAAGCGTCTTCAGGTCCGGATAGGCCTGCTGCTGGAGTTCGGCGAGGTCCGCTGGCTCAGCCCGGTCGAGCGGGTTCGCATCCTCGCCGCGCAGCGCAATCACCGCGTCGAAGGCGGGCGGATTCGCAAGGTCCGTCGTGATGTCGTGAATGGCGGGCACCTTCGATCCGGCGATCATCGCCTGCCCGACAGGCGCGGCAACGAGGAGGCCGATCACGAGACCAGCAATCGCCGAGCGCACGCCGCTCCGCGACGAGACGAGGCTGATGACGAGCGCAATGGCGGAAATCACCGCGCCGATCAGCCCAATGGCCGCGCCGCCCGCAAGGCCCATCAGCGCTAGGCGGAAATGAACCAGCTCGAAGCGCTGAGCGAGAATGCCGAGCGCGAGGATAACGAGGCCGAGGATCGCGATCCTGAGCCCCCACGCGGCAAGCCGCGACTTTTCACCGTTCATGGTGTTCCGTTCTCCCGTTGCGGCGGACGCATTGTCCGCCGGGATATGAGTTGCCTTGCCCGGCGCGCTTGCCTACTCGGCGGCGGTCGCCGTCGGCAGCGTGTAGTCCTTGAACTTCTCACGCAGCGCCAGCTTCTGGATCTTGCCCGTTGCCGTGTGCGGAATTTCGTCCACGAAGACGACGTCGTCCGGCATCCACCACTTGGCGATCTTGCCTTCCATGTAGCGCAGGATTTCGTCCTTCGACGGATTCTCGCCATCCTTCGCCACGACGATAAGCAGCGGGCGCTCATCCCATTTCGGATGCGCGATGCCGATGACGGCGGCTTCCGCGACCTTCGGATGGCCGACCGCGAGGTTCTCGATCTCGATCGAGGAAATCCATTCGCCGCCCGACTTGATGACGTCCTTGGCGCGGTCGGTGATCTGCATGTAGCCCTGGGGATCGATGGTCGCGACGTCGCCCGTGTCGAACCAGCCATCCTTGTCGAGGATGTTGCCACCCTCGCCCTTGAGATAGGCGCCGGCAATGGCCGGCCCGCGCACCATCAGGTGGCCGAAGGCCTTGCCGTCCGACGGCAGCTCGTTGCCGTCATCGTCGGTGATCTTCATCTCGACCGTGTAGATCGCGCGGCCCTGCTTCACCTTCACGTCGATCTGCTTTTCGAGCGGCCAGTCCTCCATGCCCGCCTTCAGCGCGCCGAGCGTGCCCATGGGCGACATTTCCGTCATGCCCCAGGCGTGGAACACCTTCACGCCGTACTTCTCCTCGAATATCTCGATCATGGAGCGCGGCGCGGCCGAGCCGCCGATCACCACGCGGTCGAGCTTCGGCAGTTCGGCGCCGGTCTTTTCGAGATATTGCAGCAGCATCAGCCAGACGGTCGGAACGGCCGCCGTCGCCGTCACCTGTTCCTTGTCGAGCAGCTCATAGATGCTCTCGCCGTCCATGTTCGCGCCGGGCATGACGATCTTCGCGCCGACGGCGGGCGCCGCGAAGGCGATGCCCCAGGCATTGGCGTGGAACATCGGCACCACGGGCAGGATCGTGTCGGCGCATTTCATGCCGAGCGCGTCACCCATGTTCGCCGCCATCGAATGCAGCACATTGGAGCGGTGCGAATAGAGCACGCCCTTGGGGTTGCCCGTCGTGCCCGACGTATAGCAAAGACCGCAGGCGGCGTTCTCGTCCACTTCCGCCCATTTGAACGCGCCGTTCTCGGCTTCCACGATCTCCTCGAAGCAGAGCGCGTTCGGCAGCTTCGTCTCGGGCATGTGCGCCCGGTCCGTCATGACGACGTAAACCTTCACGTTGGGCAGCTTGTCGGCGATGCCTTCGAGGATCGGCACGAAGGTCAGGTCGAGGAAGATGACCTTGTCCTCGGCGTGATTGATGATGTAGACGAGCTGCTCGGCGAAGAGGCGCGGGTTCAGCGTGTGGCAGACCGCGCCCATGCCCATGATGCCGTACCAGGCTTCGAGGTGGCGCGCCGTGTTCCAGGCCATGGTCGCGACGATATCGCCTTCCTTGATGCCGAGCCGGGTCAGCGCCTGCGCCACCTTGCGGGCGCGCAGATGCACTTGGCCGTAGGTGGTGCGCGCAATCGGCCCCTCGATGGTCCGCGTCACGATCTCCCGGTCGCCATGAAAACGTGCGGCGTGGTCGATAATCGTGCTCACGCGCAGCGGCCAGTTCTGCATCAATCCCTGCATGGGTCTCGTTTCCTCGTTTTCTGAAATGACGCCGGGTTTTCCCGGCCTTATCCCCGTTTGGGGCCAGTCTAGCGGCGAAGGCGGGGGCGGACAACGCTCGCCATACCGGGCGGGGCGGAATCCTTGCCTCGCGGGCGTCCGCCCCCTCTAATGGGCGGCAAAGAACATCGAAACAGGGAGTTTTTCATGACCGGGCTTCATTTCCGCTCCGCCTCGGAGCTGGGGCGGATGATCCGCCGCGGCGAGATTTCGAGCGCCGAACTCACGGATCATTTCATCCAGCGGATCGAGACGCTCGACGGCAAGACCAACGCCGTCGTCGCGCGCGATTTCGACCGCGCCCGCGCGCTGG
>JAGUWA010000122.1 GCA_020062605.1 Parvibaculum sp.
ACCGCCGACGCGCCGGACGCCGATGCGGATACACGAAACCGCGTGCTCGCTGCGCTCGGGCCAACGCCGACATCCATGGATGAAATCGTCCGCCAGTCCGGCGCATCCGTCCAGCAGGTGCGCGCCGTCGTGCTGGAACTCGAACTCGCCGGTCGCATCCACCGCGATCCGGGCGACCGCGTCAGCCTCTTGCCGCTCTAGGTTTCGTCGCCCGGGCTTCCCGCCGCCGACCGCCCGAGCATCAGCAGCCGCGATTCTTCCGCCGCCACGCCGATCAGATAGGCAAGAAACCCGAAGCCGCGTTTATCCGCCATCCGCCGCGACGCGATCATCAGGTCGAGGAGATAGGCCGCGACGGCTTCGTCGTCGGCATCCGTCAGGTTCTCGGGCAGGTTGGAGGTGCTTCTGAGTCGTGGCGCCAGGTCTTCCGCGCTCCGCGCGTCGCGAGCCATGTCTCTGGCTTCCTGCACGCTTTCCGCACTCAACAGGGGCTTGCGCATCGCCGGCCATCCTTTTCTCGCCCCTTCGGGCGGCAGTGCTGTCCCGCGCGAGATGGATCACGCACAAGGAACTAGATCGATAGGCTGGATTGTTGGAGAAATTGCCCTCCCGCGCCCAGCCCCAACTGGGTTCAAACTGGCGCGAGATGCATGACCCCGAATTTCCCTAAGGATTCCGCCACATTTGACAGGCCCCGCCCTTTTCACCATTTTCTGCCGGCGGTCCGGCACGGGCCGGTAGCGGCGGTGCTCTTGGCTTTTCACGCAATGTCGGTGTAAAGCGCGCCCGGGCTCCCCGGGCCGGCGTGCTGGTTCGGCCTCGGCGCGGCCCTTGAATGCGCCCTTATTAATAAGAGAGTTGAAGCGGTCCAATGGACGTTGTCATTGTTGAGTCGCCTGCCAAGGCGAAGACGATCAACAAGTATCTCGGCAAGGGCTACAAGGTCCTCGCCTCCTACGGCCATGTCCGCGACCTCCCCTCGAAGGACGGCTCGGTCCTCCCCGACGAGGACTTCTCGATGGCCTGGGACGTGGATGCGAAATCCCAGAAGCGGCTGAACGAAATCGCCGCCGCTGTGAAGGGGGCCGATCGCCTGATCCTCGCCACTGACCCGGATCGCGAAGGCGAGGCGATCTCGTGGCACGTCCTCGAAGTCCTGAACAAGAAGAAGGCGCTGAAGGACATCGAGGTCCAGCGCGTCGTCTTCAACGCCATCACCAAGAAATCCGTCACCGAGGCGATGGAGCATCCGCGCGGCCTCGACAAGGAACTGATCGACGCCTATCTCGCCCGCCGCGCGCTCGACTATCTCGTCGGTTTCACCCTCTCGCCCGTTCTCTGGCGCAAGCTTCCCGGCTCGCGCTCCGCTGGCCGCGTGCAGTCGGTCGCGCTCCGTCTCATCTGCGACCGCGAACTCGAGATCGAAGCCTTCCGCGCCCGCGAATACTGGACCGTCGAAGCGGACATGAAGACGGCCGCGAACGCACCCTTCGTCGCGCGCCTCGTCGGCATCGACGGCAAGAAGCTCGACAAGTTCGACATCCCGGACGCGAAGACCGCGACCGGGATCGAGGCCCGCATCAAGGCCTCGCGCTTCTCCGTGAAGTCGGTCGAGAGCAAGCCCGCGCGGCGCAATCCGAACCCGCCCTTCACCACCTCGACGCTCCAGCAGGAAGCCTCGCGCAAGCTCGGCTTCTCGGCGAGCCGCACCATGCAGGTCGCCCAGCGCCTCTACGAAGGCGTCGAGATCGACGGCGAGACGACCGGCCTCATCACCTACATGCGAACCGACGGCGTGCAGATCGCGCCGGAAGCGATCGCGCAGGCCCGCACCGTCATCAACAATGAATTCGGCGAGGCCTACCTGCCGGATGCGCCCCGCGTCTACACCACCAAGGCGAAGAACGCACAGGAAGCGCACGAAGCGATCCGTCCGACCGACATCGCGCGGCTGCCGAAATCCGTTGCCGCACGTCTCGACGACGATCAGCGCCGCCTCTACGAACTCGTCTGGAACCGCACCGTCGCCAGCCAGATGGAAAGCGTGCAGCTCGAGCGCACCACCATCGAGATCGAGGCCGACGACGCGCCGATCAACCTGCGCGCCACCGGCTCCGTCATCGTCTTCGACGGCTTCCTCCGCCTCTACCAGGAAGGCCGCGACGAACCGGACGAGGGCGACGAAGGCAACCGCCTGCCCAAGGTCGCGCGCGGCGACAGGCTCGGCCTCGACAAGGTCCGCCCCGAACAGCATTTCACCGAGCCTCCGCCCCGCTTCACCGAAGCCACGCTCGTCAAGCGCATGGAAGAGCTCGGCATCGGCCGTCCCTCCACCTATGCCTCCACGCTGCAGACGCTGCGCGACCGCGACTATGTCCGCATGGACAAGAACCGTTTCGTCCCGCAGGACAAGGGCCGCCTCGTCACCGCCTTCCTCGAAAATTTCTTCTCCCGCTATGTCGAATACGACTTCACGGCGGAACTCGAGGAAAAGCTCGACAAGGTCTCGGCCGGTGAACTCGACTGGAAGGATCTGCTGCGCGAATTCTGGAAGGACTTCACGGTCAATGTCGGCGAGGCGCTTGAACTGCGCATCACCGAGGTGCTCGACCGTCTCAACGAAGTCCTCGCGCCCCATGTCTTCCCCGACAAGGGCGACGGTTCCGATCCGCGCAAATGTCCCGCCTGCGACAACGGTCGCCTGTCGCTGAAGGTCGGCCGCTTCGGCGCCTTCGTCGGCTGCTCCAACTATCCCGAATGCAAATTCACGCGCCAGCTCACCGCCGGCGCGGAAGGCGAGGAGGTTGCGGGCGACCGCGTGCTCGGCACCGATCCCGAGACCGGCGCCGAAATCTCGTTGAAGACCGGCCGCTTCGGTCCTTACGTCGAGCGCGCGCCGCTCGAACCGGACGACAAGCCGAAGCGCAGCGGCCTGCCCGCCAAGATGTCCGCCGCCGATGTCGATCTCGACACCGCGCTGCGCCTTCTCACCCTGCCGCGCGAAATCGGCATTCATCCCGAAACCGGCAAGAAGATCACGGCCGGCCTCGGCCGCTTCGGTCCCTTTATCCTGCATGACGGCACCTACGCGAACCTGAAGGACCCGGAAGAACTCTTCGACATCGGCCTGAACCGCGCCGTCGCCGTGCTTGCGGAAAAGATCGCCCGCGCCGAAGAGCGCGCCGGCAAGGTGCTGAAGGAACTGGGCGAGCATCCCGACACCGGCAAGCCCGTGCAGGTCCGCGAAGGCAAATACGGTCCTTACGTGAAACATGCGAGCACCAACGCAACGCTGCCCAAATCGGTAAAGCCCGAAGACGTGACGCTTGAGCAGGCGCTCGCCCTCGTCGCCGAGAAGGATGAAAAGAGCGGCAAGGGCAAGAAGAAGCCCGCGAAAAAATCCGCCGCCCCAAAAGACAAGAAGGAACCGGCGGCAAAGAAACCCGCCGCAAGGAAAAAGACGCCCGCGAAGAAAACTTCCACTGCAAAGAAACCGGCGGCCAAAAAGAGCGTAAAGAAGACCGGCACAGCCACTGAAATGGCGGATTGATTTTGGCCGAACGCAAACCCGCACGGGGGGCACCGAAAAAGCCCGCAGCCGGAAAAAAGAAAACCGGCGGCGGCGTGCCCACGCGCGAGGAAATCCTCGCCTTCCTTGCCGACAATCCGGGCAAGACGAACAAACGCGAAATCGGCCGCGCCTTCGGCGTCAAGGGCGACGATCGCATACCGCTCAAGCAGCTCCTGAAGGCGATGACGGAAGAAGGCCTCATCGCCAGGGACGAGGCGAAGAACCTCCGCCGCACCGACGCGCTTCCCCCCGTCACCGTCATCGAGATCACGCATACCGACACCGACGGCGAGTTGATCGCGCGCCCGATTTCATGGCCGGGCGAGGAGCCCGCGCCGCTGATCGTCATTGCGCCCGACACCTCGCGGAAAAAGCGCGACTACGACGAGCCGCCCGCCGGCGTCGGCGACCGCGTGCTCGCCCGCATCGAAAAGGTCGAAGACGAGGACGAAGCTTATCCCTACGAAGCGCGCGTCATCCGCCGCGTCGGCAAGGGCGCCGAGCGCGTCCTCGGTCTCTACCGCAAGAACACGAAAGGTAGAGGCGGCCGCCTCATCCCCGTCGAGAAAAAGGCGCGCATGGAATTCGAGGTCGCGCCCGAGGATGTCGGCGAAGCTGAGGACGGCAACCTCGTCCTCGGCGAAACGATCCCCGGCAAGCGCTACGGCCTCGCCCGCGCGCGTATCCGCGAAGTCTTCGGCGACAGCGAGGACCCGCGCTCGATCAGCCTTATCGCGATCCACACGCATGGCATCCCGGACGCCTTCCCTGATGACGTGATCGCCGAGGCCGAAGCCGCGAAGCATCAGGGCCTGAAAGGCCGCACCGATCTGCGCGACATTCCCCTCGTCACCATCGACCCCGTGGATGCGCGCGACCATGACGATGCCGTCTGGGCCGCGCCCGATACCGATCCGAAAAACGAAGGCGGCGTCGTCGCCATCGTCGCCATCGCCGATGTCGCCGCTTACGTCCGCCCGAATTCGCCGATGGACCGCGAGGCGCGCAAGCGCGGCAACTCCACTTACTTTCCGGATCGCGTCGTGCCGATGCTGCCCGAGCGCATCTCCAACGACCTCTGCTCCCTGATCGACGGTGAAGACCGCGCCTGCCTCGCCGTGCGCATGGTCTTCGACCGCCACGGCAACAAGCGCTCCCACGAATTCATCCGAGGCCTCATGCGCTCCGCCGCAAGCCTCTCCTACCGTCAGGTACAGGAGGCGATCGACGGCCGCCCCGACGATATCGCCGGCCCCCTGCTCGATCCCGTCCTGAAGCCGCTATGGGCCGCCTACCGCATCGTGGCGAAGGCGCGCGACGAGCGCGGCCCCCTCGATCTCGATCTGCCCGAACACAAGATCGACATCGGCGCGGATGGCCGCATCGCGGGCGTGCGCATCGGCGACAAGTTCGAGTCGATGAAGCTCATCGAGGAGTTCATGATCCAGGCGAATGTCTGCGCCGCCGAGCAGGCGGAGGCCGTTCGCCGCCAGGTCATCTATCGCATTCACGATGCACCCTCGCGCGAAAAGCTCGTCGCCCTTGCCGAATTTCTCGCAACGCTCAACCTGAGCTTCACCAGGGGCGAGAACATCCGCCCGGCGAATTTCAATCGCATCCTGAAGCAGGTCGACGGCACCGAACATTCCCGCATCGTCTCCGACGTCGTGCTCCGCAGCCAGGCGCAGGCCGTCTACTCGCCGGACAATATCGGCCATTTCGGTCTCAATCTCCGCCGCTACGCACACTTCACCTCGCCCATCCGCCGTTATGCCGATCTCACCGTGCATCGCGCGCTGATCGCGGGGCTCGATTTCGGAAAGGACGGCCAGACGGACGCCGAGCTCGCCGAACTTGTCGAAATCGCCGAACACATCTCCACGACCGAGCGCCGTTCGATGCTCGCCGAGCGCGACTCGAAGGACCGCTTCATTGCCGCCTTCCTCGAGGCCCGCATCGGCGCCGAGTTCACGGGCCGCGTCGCGGGCGTGACGCGCTTCGGCCTCTTCGTGAAGCTCGACGAGACCGGCGCGGACGGCTTTGTCCCCGTCTCGACTCTCGGCGGCGATTTCTTCCACCACGACGAGATCATCCACGCCCTGATCGGCGAACGGACCCGCATCGCCTATCGCCTCGGCGATGCCGTCCGCGTCCGCCTCGAGGAGGCCGTGCCTGTCACGGGCGGCCTGCGCTTCGAGCTCCTTGAA
>JAGUWA010000317.1 GCA_020062605.1 Parvibaculum sp.
AAAGCCTCACCGCCGCACGCCTCCTCCAGGCGCTCGGCGGCTGCGCGGGCATCGTCGTCTCGCGCGCCATGGTGCGCGATCTCTTCGACGAGCGCAGCTCCGCGCAGGTCTATTCGCTGCTCATGCTGGTGATGGGCCTCGCGCCCATTCTCGCGCCCATGATCGGCGGCTTCATCATCGCGCATTACGAATGGCACATGATTTTCTGGGTGCTGGCGGCGTTCGGTTTCGCCTGCCTGCCCGCCGCGCTTTTCGGCCTCGGTGAAACATTACCGCGTGAGCGGCGCCATCGCAGCCTGAGCCTCGCGCACATCGCGGGCTCCTATCTCGCACTTTTCAGGGACCGCCCCTTCATGGGCTTCGCGCTCGCCAATGCCTTTATCTCATGCGCGATGTTTGCCTATATCACCGGCTCGCCCTTCGTCTTCATCGAGCTGCATGGGCTCTCGCCCGATGCCTACGCGCTTTTGTTCGGCGTGAACGCGACCGGCCTCATTGCAGCCGCGCAGATGAATGCGTTCCTGCTGCGCCGCCATTCGAGCCGCACGATCCTGAAGCTCGCCATGGCCGTGCATCTGGCCGCCGCGCTCGCGCTCCTCGCGTTCACGCTTTTCATGCCCGGCGCCTTCTATCCACTCGCCGTCTGCCTCTTCTTCGTCGTGTCGAGCCTCGGCTTCATCGGCGCAAATGCCATTGCCGCTGCCATGGCGCGGGCCGACGGTTACATCGGCGCTGCATCGGCGCTCACCGGCATCCTGCAATTTGCGCTTGCGGCGGTCGCGGGCGGGCTCGTCGGCGCCTTCAACGATGGCACCGCGTTCCCCATGGCCCTCGTCATCGCCGGCGCGAGCATCGCGGGCACGCTCGCCCGCCTCTCCGCGCGCGGCGCCTGAAACCTTCAAAAGCAGAAGGGCCACTCCTTTCGGGAATGGCCCTTCGCTCCTATCCGCGCCTGTTTTTGTTTTTGGACGCCGATCTCTTTATGTCTAACCGAGCTTTGCGATCGCTTTTGCGACATGCTCCGTCTTTTCGAGCGTGATCATGTGCCCCGCCTCCGGAACCGAGACGAGTTCGGCCTGCGCGATCGCCTTCTTCCACGCATGCGCATAGGCCGGCACGATCAGCTTGTCGCCGTCGCCCCAGATGAGAACCGTCTTCGCCTTCACGCGGTAGAGCCGCTCCGAAAGCCCACGATCCGGCACCGGGAAGAGGATCTTCCCGGCCATGCCGAGCTGCCGCGCATTCTGCACGAGGAAGCCCTTCAGCCATTCCGGATCGTCGAGCGCGACGCCCGCCGTCATCAGCGCCGTACCCGCTTCCACATCGTGAAACAGAACGGCCGGAAGCTCGTAAGGCAGCATCGCGAAAATATCGGGAATGGGATGCTCGTCGAGCCACAGCCCCGCCGGGCAGATGAGTCCCAGGCGTGACACATCGTTCGGCGCGACGGCGGCCATTTCCGCCGCGATCATGCCGCCCATCGAATGACCGGCAAGAATCGGGTCTTTCAGGCCAAGCGCCTCCACCACGTCCCATGTGTGGAGCGTGATGTCGAGCATGTCGCGCAGCTCGCCGCATTCCTCCGAGTCGCCATAGCCAGGCAGCAACGGCGCATAGACGCGATGCGTCTCCGCGAGCTTCGCAAGGAACGGGTCTTGCGCTGTAACGCCGCCCGCGCCATGCAGGAAGACGAGCGGCTCGCCCTTTCCACCCTCGAAATAGCGGACGGGAACGTGATGTGTTTGAATGGTTTTCGTTTCCATCAATCCTTCCCTCCCACCATTGCGGCGATTTCTTTTTCCGCCGGCAGGCTCCCCGGCTTCACCTGCTTGTCCAGCGGCTTGCACCAGAAGCGGTTGTCGTCCTTGTAGTCGGGGAACATGTTCCTGAGATGCGGCATGACCTTCTCGGCGAAGAGCTTCGTCGAATGCATGCACTTGTCCATCGGCATGTTGCCCACATGCAGCAGGCAGAAGATGTTGCCTACATTGAGGCTCTTGATGAGATCCTCCATGCGCTGGCGCACGGTTTCGGGGCTGCCCGCGATCACATGGCCCTGTTCCGTCAGGTCCTTCCAGGTGAGTTCTGAATAGCCGCCGATGGGCGGCGCATATTGCGACAGCGCGCCGGTCTGGATCGTCTTGATCGTGCGGTACCCCGGCGCATCCGCGAAGCCGCCATAGACGTGCAGGCAGCGATTGTAGAAGTAGCTGACATGCTCCGAATAGAGACGCTCGGCTTCCTCGTCCGTGTCGGCCACGCAGATCGTCTGCGCGAAGCCTGCCCGGTAAGGACTCTCGTCCGGCGTGTTGCGTGCCGCCACGCGGTCCCAATAGCCCTGCATCAGTGCCTTCGCCCGGATGTATCCGGAGAAGGAGAGGTAGGAATAGCTGTAGGTATTGTCGATGCAGAAGTCGTAGGTCTCCACCGAGCCGCCGCCGGGAATATGGATCGGCGGCGGGTCCTGGATTGGCCGCGGCCAGATATTGACGTGGCGCAACTTGTTGTAGCGCCCGTTGAAGGCGAAGGGATCGGGGTCCGACCAGGCGCGTCGGATCAGGTCATGCGCTTCCTGATATTTCTCGCGCGTCAGCGCCGGGATTTGCCCGTAGCAGTAATTCGTATCCATCGACGTGCCGACGGGGAATCCGGCGACAAGCCGCCCGCCTGAAATGCAGTCGAGCATCGCGAATTCTTCCGCCACGCGCACCGGCGGATTATAGAGCGCGATGGAATTGCCGAGCACCACGAGGCCGACATCCGATGTCCGCCGCGCCAGACCCGCCGCGATGATGTTCGGCGACGGCATGATGCCATAGCCGTTCTGGTGATGCTCGTTGACGCCGATGCCGTCGAAACCGAGCGTGCCCGCATATTCGAGCATGTCCATGTAGGAGTTGTAGACCTCATGCGCCTTCGCGGGGTCGAACAGGCGCGAATCGATATCGACCCAGACAGACCGGTGCTTCTCCCGGAAATCGTCCGGCAGATAAGGCCACGGCATCAGGTTGAACCATGTGAATTTCATTGTTTCCTCTCCCGGCGGGATTTTTGTTGCGCGCTTTTTGCGCGTCTTCCTCGTCCCGATTTAGGGTGCATACCCTAGGAACGAAGTCTATTCGCTTCGTTGCCGTCGCGCAAACCTCGCTGCGCGTGCATCCTCGTTGGCCGTCGCTCTTTTGAGATTCCGTCGCGGGGCACCATTGACCTGGATCAAGGCGGCGGCGGATCCATCGACATAAAAATACACGCCAAAAAAGTGAAACAGAAAATTCATTCGCGCCGGCTGCGCAACGGCTCTTGCACGCACGGCGCGTGGCGTCTCGGCGGAGCGTTCGCCTCGGGGGCATCACGGAAGACAGGAGACCGACCGATGAAGACCGCACTTAAGACCGTTCTGGCGATGCTGGGATTGGCGGCAGGCCTCGGATTGGCGGTAATACCCGCCCAGGCTCAGGGTGCCGGCATGCAGGGTCGCATGCAGATGCAGGACCGGACCTCCTTCGGCCCGGACACCGTCTACGGGTGGCAGCTTATGACACCCGAAGAGCGCGATCAGTTCCATCTCAGGATGCGCAATGCGAATACCTGGGAAGAACGGGAGCGGATCCGCGCCCAGCATCACACCGAGATGCAGGAACGGGCCCGTCAGCAGGGCGTCGCCCTGCCGACCGTCCCGCCCGCTCGCGGCGGCATGGGCTACGGCATGGGCTCCGGCCCCCGCGGAAAGAACAGGTAAGGCTTCGCGGCCTTCCCCTGCAGCAGAGGCGGCACTCCGGTGCCGCCTCTTTTGTTTTGAAGGTCGGTTCACGGCGCGGCTTGGAGTTTCGCTTCCGGCCCGTCCGCAGCAGCGCGCCTCCCGGCCTTGTATTGCCGCGCCTGCGATGTTCTGCTGGCCCCTTGCCACGAACGCAGGAGGAAAAGATGCATCGCACGATCCGGTCTTCCATGCTGACGGCGGCAGCCGCCGCATTCGGCCTTTCGCTTCTCGCCGCCCCCGCGCTCGCCGCCGAACCGCAACCCGCAAAGGAAATCGCCGCCGCCGCGCAGCATGCGGGCTTCGCCGCCGGTTCGGGCGACATCGGCGGCGTGCGCACCCATCTCCATCACACGGTGAACTGCCTCGTCGGGCCGGAGGGCGAAGGCTTCGCGCCCGATCAGCTCAATCCCTGCAAGACGATCGGCAATGGCGCGATCCCCGACACGGAAGACGAGGTGACAAAACAGAGCCTCGCCGCCGCGCTCGAAAGCGCCAATGCCGGTCTCGCCACCGGCGATCTCGCCGATGCGAAGGCCGAAGCGATCAAGACGCAGGGCATGCTCGAAGCGCTCGCGACGCACTGAGCGGCGCCCGCCGGCCGCAGCGCAGCATTTCATGTTGCGCTGCCCGGTTTGGCTTGGCTCCCGTCCGCGCTATCATGCCCACAACAAGAATCCAAAAAGCGAGGAGGGAATGATGGCGGAAGTGGATCTCGTCATTCGCGGCGGTACGGTCGTGGACGGTTCCGGCGGTGCGCCGGTCAGGGCGGATGTCGCCATCGACAAGGGCGTCATCGTCGCCGTCGGCGACGTGCCGCAGACGGGCCGCGAGGAAATCGACGCGGCGGGCCTCCTCGTCACGCCGGGTTGGGTT
>JAGUWA010000079.1 GCA_020062605.1 Parvibaculum sp.
GAGGGGGCCCGGGTCGCCGAGGCGGCGGGGGCCGGCATCATCGACATCAACATGGGCTGCCCGGCGAAGCAGGTAACATCCGGCCTCTCCGGTTCCGCCCTGATGCGCGACCTCGACCATGCCGAAAGCCTGATCCGGGCGACCCTGGACGCGGCAAGCGTCCCCGTCACGCTCAAGATGCGAACGGGATGGGACGAGACGCAGCGCAACGCGCCCGAACTCGCCATGCGCGCGGAGGCGGCGGGCGTGGCGATGGTGACGGTGCATGGGCGGACGCGCTGCCAGTTCTACAAGGGCAGGGCGGACTGGAACTTCATCGCCGAGGTGAAGAAGGCGGTCTCCATTCCCGTCATCGCCAATGGCGACGTGACGAGTGAGGAAGATGCCCGTGCGATCCTCGATGCGTCGGGAGCGGACGGCGTGATGGTCGGACGGGGCGCGCAAGGCCGTCCCTGGTTTCTCGAACAGGTCGCGCATTTTCTGGCGACGGGCGAAAAGCGCGCCGCACCCTCATGGAAGTCGCAAGGCGAAATCGTCGCCGCGCACTACCGCGACATGCTGGAGCACTACGGCGAGGCGCTCGGCATGCGCGTCGCCCGCAAGCATCTCG
This sequence comes from Parvibaculum sp., assembly GCA_020062605.1. GTDB lineage: Bacteria > Pseudomonadota > Alphaproteobacteria > Parvibaculales > Parvibaculaceae > Parvibaculum. The sequence goes on from JAGUWA010000079.1 coordinate 611, forward strand.
TCTGGTACCTGGAGGAAGCGTCGCGGCGCTTCCCGGAAGAAGCCATGGCGGCGAAGCGCGCCGTAGTGCGCATGAACGATCCGCGCGAAGTGCTTGCGGCGCTTTCCGCGTTCTACGTGCAGGCGAACGAGGCCGAACCCTCAACCTCATCTACGAACAGGGAGGCGGCGTGATGTCGCAAGTTGTTCGCGCCCTTGGCCCCGGCGGTCCGCCGGAAGCGAATGTGATCCTGAAATCGATGCCGCATCCGGTCCTCCTGATCGACCGCGACATGCACATCGAATATGTGAACGATAGCGCCGAGGAATTCTTCGCTGCCAGTTCCGCCATGCTGATCGGTCATCCGTTGAACGACATTGTCGCCTTCGGCAGTCCGGTTCTCGCGCTGATCGATCAGGTCTTCGAGCGCGGCGTCTCGGTGAACGAATACGGCGTCGAGATCGGTACACCGCGCATCGGCGATCGCCAGGTCGACATCCAGGTGACGCCGCTCGCCGAATACCCCGGCCACGTTCTCCTGCTCCTGCAGGTGCGCACCATGGCGCAGAAGATGGACCGCCAGCTTACGCATAGAGGCGCGGCGAGATCCGTCACCGGCATGGCGGCCATTCTCGCGCACGAAATCAAGAACCCGCTCTCCGGCATTCGTGGCGCCGCGCAGCTTCTCGAAATTTCCGGTTCGCCGGAGGACAAGACGCTCACGCGCCTCATCTGCGAGGAAACCGATCGCATCTGCAAGCTTGTGGACCGGATGGAGGTGTTTTCCGACGAGCGCCCGGTGCCGCGCGAGCCCGTGAACATTCACCTCGTGCTCGGACATGTGAAGCAGCTTGCCGCGACAGGTTTCGCGCGAAACATCCGCATTGTGGAGGAATACGATCCCTCGCTTCCGCCCGTGCTCGGCGACAAGGATCAGCTCATCCAGGTCTTCCTCAACCTCGTGAAGAACGCCGCCGAGGCCATCGGCGGCTCCGAGGGCGAAATCGTGCTGACGACGGCCTACAGGCCGGGTGTCCGTCTTTCCATGCCCGGCAGCCGGGACCGCGTGAGCCTGCCGCTCGAGATCTGCGTGATCGACGACGGCGCCGGCGTTCCCGACGACCTCATGGAGCACCTCTTCGATCCCTTCGTGACGACGAAGTCCTCCGGCACCGGCCTTGGCCTGGCGCTGGTCGCGAAGATCATCGGCGACCATGGCGGCATCATCGAATGCGAGAACCTGCCGAGAAAAACCATCTTTCGCGTGCTGCTGCCCATGCATACGGGCGCGACCGTGACCCATGACGAAACCGCGCACTGACAGGAGCAGCGCCCATGCCAAGCGGCACCATTCTTCTTGCAGATGACGATGCGGCGATCCGGACCGTGCTCAACCAGGCTCTCGGAAGGGTCGGTTACGAGGTCCGCTCCACCGGTAATGCGGCGACGCTCTGGCGCTGGGTAAGCCAGGGCGAGGGCGATCTCATCATCACCGACGTCGTGATGCCGGACGAGAACGCTTTCGACCTCATTCCGCGGATCAAGCGCGCGCGCCCCGATCTGCCTATCGTGGTCATGAGCGCGCAGAACACGCTGAAGACCGCGATCACGGCGGCCGAGCGCGGTGCCTACGAGTACCTGCCCAAGCCCTTCGATCTCAACGAACTGATCCGCGTCGTAGATCGCGCCATGACGGCGCCGCGCGAACCCGGGATCGCGCGTCAGCAACCGGAAGAGGATGAGAAGATTCCGCTCATCGGCCGTTCGCCCGCCATGCAGGACATCTACCGCGTCCTCGCGCGGCTCATGCAGACGGACCTCACGGTGATGATCTCGGGTGAGTCCGGCACCGGCAAGGAACTCGTCGCCCGCGCGCTCCACGATTACGGCCGCCGTCGCAACGGCCCCTTCGTCGCCGTCAACATGGCGGCCATTCCGCGCGAACTCATCGAAAGCGAACTCTTCGGTCACGAGAAGGGCGCCTTCACCGGCGCCAGCCAGCGTGCAACGGGCCGTTTCGAGCAGGCCGAAGGCGGCACGCTCTTCCTCGACGAGATCGGCGACATGCCGATGGAGGCGCAGACGCGTCTTCTCCGCGTTCTCCAGCAAGGCGAATACACGACGGTGGGCGGCCGCACGCCGATCAAGACCGATGTGCGCATCGTCGCGGCGACCAACCGCGACCTCCGCCAGCTCATCAACCAGGGCCTTTTCCGCGAGGACCTTTTCTTCCGCCTGAACGTCGTCCCCATCCGCCTGCCGCCGCTCCGCGAGCGTACGGAGGATATTGCGGACCTCGTGCGTCATTTCCTCGGCCAGGCGGAGGATGAAGGCCTGCCGCCGAAGACGATAGATTCCGAGGGAATGGAACTCCTCAAGCGGTATCGCTGGCCGGGCAATGTGCGCGAGCTCGAAAATCTCGTTCGCCGTCTCGCCGCCCTCTATACGGAGGAAACGATTGGTTCCCACATCCTCGAGTCGGAACTCGCCGAGCCGGACTTCGGCAAGCCGGCCGCTCAGGCCGCCACGGATGAGCCGCTGGCGTCCTCGGTCGAGAGAACGCTCAATCGCATCTTCTCCACCCATGGCGACGATCTGCCGCCTCCCGGTCTCTACGAACGCCTGCTGAGAGAGGTCGAGAAGCCGCTTTTTGCCATGAGTCTCGCTGCCACGCGCGGCAACCAGATCAAGGCGGCGCATCTTCTGGGCATCAATCGCAACACCCTCAGGAAGAAGATTCGCGAGCTCGACATCCAGGTAATCCGCGGCTTGAAGTGAGGAGGGCGCGCGCTTGGCCCTTCTCACAGCCCCTCTATGACACTGATGTAAACCGGCAACATTGTTGTTGAACGGTATCGCTTGCCGATACAGAATGTCGCCCTGCCGCAAAGGGAGCGTGGCGCATTGGGCACAGATGGGGCAGCGGGATCGGCATCCTGCATATCGCCTGCGCCGCCACGCAGGAACGGGCATGGTACCGACAGATCAAATACGAGAGACCGGCCAGGAACGGACGGGAAGCTGGGAAGGACGGTTGTGGCAGTTGGTGAACCGCCGCCGCTTTTCCACGACCTTTTCGATCGGCCTTGTGGTCGCCGCGATCTGTCTCGGCTCCTTCACCTACATGTTGTTGACGGGCCTGACGCCCTTCGCCCCGACGCGGCCCGTCCTCATTTCCCTTCTGCTGGCGAATCTCGCCATCGTTCTCGTCCTCTTCGCGCTCATCTTCTGGCGCCTGATCCGGGTCATTCTCGCGCGTGTGAGCGGCACGGCAGGCGCGAAACTTCACGCGCGCCTCGTGACCATGTTCGCGGTCGTCGCCGTCATGCCGGCGATCATCGTCGCCGTCTTCGCCGCCGTGACGCTCAATCGCGGCCTGGACACCTGGTTCGGCGAACGGGCACAGCTCATCATCTCCAATGCGGAAACCGTCGCCGAGGCCTATCTGAACGAACACAGGCAGGTGCTTCGCGGCGACACGCTCGCCATGGCGACCGACCTCGAGCGCGAGGGCTCGGTCCTGCTTGCCGATCCGGTCTACTTCCACCGCCTGATAACCGGCCAGATGAGGCTGCGTTCGCTGCACGGCGCCTACATCATCAAGTCGGACGGCCGCATTCTCGCGAAGGCACGCGGAAGCGTCGAGGTCGGCATGCCGGCGGAGGAATATTTCGACATCGCGCGGAAGGACGATGTCGCGCTCTTCATCGTCGAGGATCACAACCAGATCCGGGCGCTCGTGGCGTTGCCTTCGCTCGAAGACACTTATCTGTATGTCGCCCGTTTCGTGGATGCGAAGGTTCTCGATCATCTCGCGGAAACGCGTGCGGCGGTAACCGAGTATGAAAGCCTCGAAACCCGCCGCAGCCAGTTCCAGATCACCTTCGCGCTTATCTATGTCACCGTCGCGCTCATCACACTTCTTGCGGCGATCTGGCTCGGCCTGTGGGCCGCGAACAGGATCGTCGATCCGATCTCCCGGCTGGTGCGCGCGGCCGAGCGTGTGAGCGTCGGCGATCTTCGCGCGCGCGTGCCGGTAAGCGGTACGGGCGACGAGCTCGACATGCTCAGCGGCGCCTTCAACCGGATGACGAGTCAGCTCGAAAGCCAGCGCAACGACCTGATCGAAGCGAACCACCAGCTCGACGAGCGCCGTCAGTTCACCGAGGCAGTGCTATCCGGCGTGAGCGCCGGCGTGCTGGGGCTCGACAACGAAGGCCGCGTGACACACGCCAACCGCGCAGCACTCCGCTTCTTCGGCTTCACGGAAGCAAAGCTCCTCGGCAGGGCTCTCGCGACGGCAATTCCGGAAATGGCGCCGGCGGTTGTGGACGCCCGCGCTCATCCCGATCGCACGGCGCAGGCGCAGGTCGTCATTCCGGAGGGCGGGCAGGATCGCACGCTCAATGTGCGCGTGACGCGAGAAATGACGGATTCGGGGCAGGGCGGTTTCGTGCTGACATTCGACGACATCACCGAACTGGTCAGGGCACAACGCACCTCCGCCTGGGCCGATGTCGCACGGCGTATCGCGCATGAGATCAAGAACCCGTTGACGCCGATCCAGTTGTCGGCGGAGCGCCTGCGCCGGAAATACGGCAAGGAAATCAAGTCCGATCCCGACATTTTCGAGCAATGCACGCAGACCATCATTCGGCAGGTAAGCGACATCGGCCGCATGGTGGATGAGTTCTCATCTTTCGCCCGCATGCCGTCCGCGTCATTCAAGCCACTCGACCTGAATGAGATACTGCGTCAGGCGGTCTTTCTTCAGCGGATCGGGCATCCCGAAATCGAGTATGATCTCGTGCTGCCCGATGAGCCCACCACCGTTGAATGCGATGGGCGGCTCGTCAGTCAGGCGTTGACGAACATTCTGAAGAACGCGGCAGAGGCAATCCGCGGACACGATGGCAGCGAGGACGAGGACGACGCGGAAGCACTGCGCGCGTCCCAGGGAAAGATCGGCCGTATTCACCTGGGCGTCCTTGCGGACGAAAACGTCGTGACCGTCGTGGTGACGGATTCCGGATGCGGGCTGCCGGACAACAACAGGTCGCGGCTGACCGAGCCTTACATGACGACGCATGCAAAAGGCACGGGCCTCGGGCTCGCCATCGTCAACAAGGTGATGGAAGACCACGGAGGAGAGCTGGTGCTGGAAGACGCACCGGCGGATGAGGGATGGGAGAGCGGCGCCCGTGTGCGCCTTGTCTTCCCCCGCCGGCGCCACGCCGAAAGCAGTGGAAGACAAGGGGAAACGCGCAACACCGATGACGTTGCCGGTGGCGTAAGCGAAGAGGCTGTTAATGGCGTCTGATATTCTGATAGTCGACGATGAAAACGATATCCGCGAACTGATATCGGGCATCCTGAACGACGAGGGCTACGACACGCGCAGTGCCGGCGACAGCGACCGGGCGCTTGCTGCAATCGAGGCGCGCCGCCCGGGCCTTGTCGTTCTCGATATCTGGCTCCAGGGCAGCCGGCTCGATGGCCTTGAGCTGCTGGACGTGATCCGCGAACGCCACCCCGATCTGCCGGTCGTGATCATCAGCGGTCACGGCAACATCGAAACGGCCGTCTCCGCGATCAAGCAGGGTGCCTACGACTTCATCGAAAAGCCGTTCAAGGCCGACAGACTGATTCTCGTCGTGCAGCGCGCCATCGAGGCCTTCCGGCTGCGTCGCGAAAACAACGAACTCCGCGTGCGCGTTGGCGACGACACGACGCTTGTCGGTGCTTCACCGGCGATTGCTCAGGTCCGCCAGACCGTGGACAAGGTAGCCCCGACGAACAGCCGTGTGCTGATTTCCGGGCCCGCGGGATCGGGCAAGGAGGTCGTCGCCCGTCTCCTGCATGCACGCTCGCGCCGCTCCGGCCATTCCTTCGTTGCGCTCAACGCCGCGAACATGGCGCCCGAGCGCATGGAGGTCGAACTTTTCGGAACCGAGGAAAGCGCTTCGGGTCCGCGCAAGGTTGGCGTTTTCGAACAGGCGCATGGCGGCACGCTCTTCCTCGATGAAGTGTCGGAGATGCCGCTTGAAACCCAGAGCAAGATTCTCCGCGTCCTGGTCGACCAGACCTTCGAACGGGTTGGCGGCGGCGCGCGTGTGAAGGTGGATGTGCGCGTCGTGTCTTCGTCGAGCCGCGATCTTCTCGATGAGATATCGAAGGGCCGCTTCAGGGAGGACCTCTATCACCGTCTGAACGTGGTGCCGATCGTCGTGCCGCCGCTTGCGGCTCGCCGCGAGGACATCCCGCTTCTCGTGGATCACTTCATGGGTTTGATTTCCAACGCGACGGGCCTGCCGGGGCGGCGTGTGTCCGACGACGCGATGGCCGCGTTGCAGGCCCATGACTGGCCGGGAAATGTCCGTCAGCTGCGGAACAATATCGAACGGCTTTTGATCCTCTCGTCCGGAGATCCGAGCGCGATGGTGACGGCCGATATGCTTCCGGCCGAAGTCGGCGCCTCCGCCCAGATGACGGTGAACGGGGCTGGCGGCGAACACATCATGGCACTGCCGCTCAGGGAAGCGCGCGAAACCTTCGAGCGCGAGTATCTCATGGCCCAGATCAGCCGTTTCGGCGGCAATATTTCGCGCACGGCAGCCTTCATCGGCATGGAGCGTTCCGCGCTTCACCGGAAGTTGAAGTCGCTCGGCGTCGCCACGGCCAACCGGCCGGACGTGCCGGCCTGATCCGCCTGACGATGCGCAAGAACGGGAAGTCCTCATCATGAAGGTCATTGTATGCGGCGCCGGTCAGGTGGGCTTCGGCATTGCGCGCCAGCTCGCCTCCGAACAGAACGACGTGACGGTGATCGACCAGTCGCCGCAGCTCGTGCACCAGATTTCCGACACGCTCGATGTTCGCGCCATCGTCGGACACGGTGCGCACCCCGACGTGCTGGAACGGGCGGGTGCTGCCTCCGCCGACATGCTAATCGCCGTCACCTTTCATGACGAAGTGAACATGATCGCCTGCCAGGTCGCGCACTCGGTTTTCAATGTGCCGACGAAGATCGCGCGCGTGCGGTCTCAGAGCTATCTGCAGCCTGGCTTCCAGGATCTGTTCGCGCAGGATCACCTGCCGATCGACGTCATCATTTCACCCGAGCTCGAGGTCGGCAAGGCAGTCCTGCGCCGCCTCGCGGTGCCCGGGGCCTTCGACATTCTCAGCTTTGCCGACGGCAAGGTGAACGTGGTCGGCGTGACGCTCGAGGAGGACTGTCCGATCGTGAACACGCCTCTGCGCCAGTTGACGGATCTCTTCCCGGACCTTCGCTCGCGCGTGGTCGGCATCGTCCGCAATGGCGAGCTCTTCGTGCCCCAGAGTGATGATCCCATGCTCGTCGGCGACGAGGCCTACTTTGCTTCTGACGTTCGCGACGTTCGCCGCACGCTCGGCATCTTCGGTCACGAGGAGACCGCGGCCCGGCGCATCATTATCGTCGGCGCGGGGAATATCGGTCTCCATGTTGCCCGCGAGCTTGAGGAAAGCCATCCGGGCACGCGCGTCAAGCTTATCGAAAGCGACCGCGAGAAGGCCGTTCAGGCCGCCGACAAGTTGAAGCGCTCGATCGTGCTGCACGGCAGCGGCCTCGACCCCGAACTCTTGCAGGAAGCGGGTATCGCCGAAACGGAAACGCTGGTCACGCTCACGAACAGCGACCAGACGAACATTCTCTCCTGCGTCGTGGCGAAGCGAGAGGGTTGCCAGAGCACCATGGCGCTCATCAACAACAACACCTACGCGCCGCTGATGCGCTCGCTCGGCATCGACGCCTTCATCAATCCGCGCGGCGCGACCGTCTCTACCGTGTTGCAGCATGTCCGTCGCGGCCGTATTCGCGGCTTGCAGTCGGTGCATGATGGCGCCGCCGAAGTGATCGAGGCCGAAGCCCTCGAAACCTCGACGCTCGTGGGTAAGCCCCTGCGCGAGGTGAACCTTCCTGACGGCATTCTCGTCGGCGCGGTCATCCGGAATGAAGAAGTCATCATTCCCCGCGGTGGCACCGAGATCGAGGCCGGAGACCGCGTCGTTCTCTTCGCCCGCTCCGACCAGGTGCGGAAGGTGGAACAGATGTTCCGCGTCAGCCTCGAGTTCTTCTGAACCAAAGGAACCTTCCTTGTCGCGCATTGCCTATGTCAACGGCCGCTACCTCCGCCACGCGGAAGCGAGCGTTCACATCGAGGATCGTGGGTATCAGTTCGCGGACGGTATCTACGAAGTCTGCGGGGTTCGCGGCGGCAAGCTCATGGACGAGAGGTTCCATCTCGAGCGGCTGCAGCGCTCTCTCCGCGAACTGCGAATGGACATGCCCGTGTCCCTTTCCGCGCTGAAGATCATTCTTCGCGACGTGGTCCGGCGAAACCGCATCTCGAACGGCATGGTCTATTTCCAGGTGACGCGCGGTGTAGCGCCGCGCGACCATCCCTTTCCAGCAGACGCGCAAGCGTCGCTCGTCGTCACCGCCAAGCGGCTCAATGAAGCGCGCGTGGCTGCGTCCGTCGCGAAAGGCGTCGATGTGGTGACCATGCCGGACCAGCGATGGGCGCGGCGGGACATCAAATCCGTCGCCCTGCTGCCCAACATTCTGGCGAAGCAGACGGCGCGCGAGGCGGGTGCCTATGAGGCCTGGCTCGTCGACGCGGAAGGTTTCGTCACCGAGGGCGCCTCCACCAACGCCTGGATCGTGGACAGGGAAGGGCGGCTCATCACGAGGCCGGAGGGGCCGGATATCCTGAGCGGCGTCACGCGCCGGGTCCTGTTGCAGGCGGCGCGGGCAGAGGGGGTAGAGGTCGTGGAGCGGGCTTTCACGCCCGACGAGGCGAAATCCGCACGAGAGGCTTTTATCAGCGCCTCTTCCGCCATAATTATCCCTGTGGTCCGCATCGACGGGCACCCCGTCGGCAATGCCGCCCCGGGGTCGACGACGCTCCGCTTACGCGAGGCCTACAGCCGGTTTGGCGAGCTTTCCTGACGGCCTGCAGGAAAAAAGCGCCGGAAACCGATAAATTTGGCGTGATTTGCAGGTGCGAAGTCAATTTCGCACTTGCAGCAAAAGATGAAAAGCCGGACTGTAACTCGATTGAGCCGCAGCCCGCCGGTCCCTGGGGAACGGGCGGTGCAAAGAAAAAAGCCGGATCCGCGCGGCAAGTGTCCGGTCCCACTCAACTCCATAAATGGGGCCTACCCATGAACGAGAAAACTCATAACCTGCAGGACACGTTCCTGAACCACGTTCGCAAGAACAAGACGAACCTCACCATCTTTCTGGTAAATGGCGTCAAGCTTCAGGGCGTGGTCACATGGTTTGACAACTTCTGTGTGTTGTTGCGCCGGGACGGCCATTCGCAGCTCGTATATAAGCATGCGATCTCGACCATCATGCCGGCTCAGCCCGTTCAGCTATTTGAACCCGAGACCAACGGCGACGAGGCCTGAAGAGACCTCTGCCAAAAGAGACTTGATTGAACGAAGAGACCACGGACACGAAGGCGAACCGCGCGCGCGGTGACCGGAACTTTCAGGTAAGCCCGAAAGAGCCGACGCGGACATTTGTGCTCGTGCCCTGGATGAAATCGGCGGAGCATCAGGCGAAGCGTTCGGGAACCGCCACCCGTTCGGCGGAGTCGCGGCTGGAAGAAGCCGTGGGGCTCGCTGCTGCAATCTCTCTCGACGTCGTCGGCTCGGCGGTCGTGCCGCTCGTGCAGCCGCGTCCGGCGACGCTGTTCGGCGAAGGCAAGGTCGACGAGCTGAAGGGGCAGATCGCCGAGCTGCGTGTCGACCTCGTCATCGTCGATGGTCCCCTCGGACCCGGCCAGCAGCGAAACCTCGAGCGCGCCTGGAACGTCAAGGTGCTGGACCGAACCGGTCTCATTCTCGAAATCTTCGGCGAGCGCGCGCGAACGCGTGAAGGCACGCTGCAGGTCGAGCTGGCGCATCTGAACTACCAGAAGAGCCGTCTCGTCCGAAGCTGGACCCATCTTGAACGTCAGCGCGGCGGCTTCGGCTTTCTCGGTGGCCCCGGCGAAACGCAGATCGAGGCCGACCGCCGCTTGATTCAGGAGCGCATCACGAAAATCGAGCGCCAGCTCGAAACCGTGAAACGCACGCGCCAGCTTCACAGGAAAACGAGACGCGAAGCGCCTTATCCTGTCGTCGCTCTTGTCGGCTACACCAATGCCGGCAAGTCGACGCTCTTCAACCGGCTCACGGAGGCGGGTGTCTTCGCCGAAAATCTCCTTTTCGCAACGCTCGACCCGACGATGCGCAGCCTCCTTCTGCCGAGCGGCCGCAAGATCATTCTGTCCGACACGGTCGGCTTCATTTCCGATCTCCCGACGCATCTCGTCGCCGCCTTCCGCGCGACGCTCGAAGAAGTTCTCGAAGCCGAGGTCATCCTGCATGTGCGCGATGCCGCGCATGAGGAAACGGATGTCCAGAAGCGCGATGTCGAGGCGGTGCTGGAATCTCTCGGCGTCACAAGGGAATCGGCTGCGCAGAACAATCAACACGTCGTCGACGTGTTGAACAAGATCGACCTGCTCGCGGGAGAAATGCACGATGCAGCCGTCAATCTGGCGCGGCGCGAGCCGCTCACCGTCGCCGTTTCAGCGCTGACGGGCGAGGGCACGCAAGAGCTTCTTGCCCTCATTGACAGCCTCATCGTCGATGAAGAACGCCACGTTCACTTCGATGTACCTTCGGACGAGGGCGAGGCGATCGCCTGGCTTCATGCCAACGCTCACGTTCGCCGCCGCGTCGACGGCGAGGACGGCACTGTCCACCTCGATCTCGGCCTCACGCCTCTTGCCGCGGGCCGCTTCGAGAAGCGGTTTCCCGATCTGTCGCGCCGCCTCGGCGAAGCCGCCGCCCACACAGCCGCCCACACAGCCGCCGATAATGCCGCTGAATGAGCATGGATGATCTGGCCGGGAAAGTTGCCGAACTGATAAGGGAGGCGTCGGCCGATATCGTCATGCCGCGCTTCCGTGCCCTCGCCACGCATGAAATCGAGGAAAAGGCGAAGGGCGATCTCGTGACCATCGCCGACCGCGAAGCGGAACTCTGGCTCGCGCC
>JAGUWA010000129.1 GCA_020062605.1 Parvibaculum sp.
ACGAAGAGCGGCGCGAGCGGCGGCTGCACGAAATCGTCGACCGAAGCGAGATAGGCGCGGATGTCGTCGCAGATGCGCTGAAGCTGCTCGTGCGTCGTCCGGTATTCGACGCCGATGAGCCAGGATATCCGCCTGTAGGTCATCGCGCTGTAATTGATGACCGCGTTGTCGGAGAGGTGCTGGTTCGGCACATAGACCGGCGCCTTGTCGAACTGGCGCACCCGTGTCGAGCGGAAGCCGATCTTCTCGACCGTCCCTTCGACGACACCGTCCACCTTGATCCAGTCGCCAAAGCCGAAGCGGCGCTCGATCAGGATCGACATGCCACCGATCAGGTTCTTGAAGAGGTCCTGCGCGCCGAGCGCCACGGCCACGCCGAAAAGCCCGAGCCCCGCGATGATCGGCGCAACCTGTATCCCCCATGTCTGGAGGATCGTCGCCACAGCGACGAGCACGATCGCGGTCTTCGCGCCAGCAATCAGCCAGTCGAGAATTTCCGGCGTCAGCACGCGCTCGAGCTTCTTGATGCCCTGGCTGACCGGCCCGACGCAGTTATAGAGCGCCCAGAAGATCGCAACGATGATCAGCGAGCGGTTGAGGTTTTCGGTGAAAGCTCGCGCCACGTCCTCGAAGGCCAGGTATTCCGTCGCAAAGAAAAACCCAAGCGCGAAAAAGAGGAAACGCAACGGATTGCGGATTGCATCGCGAATATAATCGTCGATCTTCGTCTCGGTGCGCTCCACCCAGCGGTCGGCGATCGCCAGCACGAAACGGGTGAAGAGCCCGCGCAAAACATAGAAGATGCCGAAAATACCGATGGCGACCAATATGTCGCCAATGCTGTGGCCAAGTACGCCCGTCTGCCAGACGTCCTTGAGGAGTTCCCAGTAGTCCGAGAAGTTTCCGGCGATATCCTGCATCCCCTGAGCCCCCCGTTCGATCAAGCCGCCACAGGAGCGCGTTCGCGCGTCGCCGAGAAGCGTACTTTCGGCCACTTCTCGAGCGTATAGCCGAGTTCCCAGGCGCTCTTGCCCATGAAGACGGGCGCGCCGTCGCGGTCGGTCGCCATGTTGCCGCGATGCGCCTCCATGAAGCGCTTGAGTTCGGCGGGGTCTTCCGCGCTCACCCATCTCGCCGTCTCGTAAGGCGCGGGCTCGAAATGCACCTTGATGTCGTATTCGGAGGCAATGCGCGACGCGAGCACTTCGAGCTGAAGCTGACCGACGACGCCTACGATCCAGTTCGCGCCGATCTCCGGTTTGAAGACCTGCGTCACGCCCTCTTCCGCGAGGCTTTCGAGCGCGCGGCGCATGTGCTTGGCCTTCATCGGATCGTCGAGGCGCACGCGGCGCAGGATTTCCGGCGCGAAGTTCGGAATGCCCGTGAAGGTCAGGTCTTCCATTTCGCTCAGCGTGTCGCCGACGCGGATCGTGCCGTGGTTCGGGATGCCGATAATGTCGCCCGCATAGGCCTCGTCCAGAAGTTCGCGGTCCTGCGCGAAGAAGAGGATCGGATTGTGAACGCCGATCGTCTTGCCGCTGCCGGAAAGCTTGAGCCGCATGCCGCGCTTGAACTTGCCTGAGCATATACGCATGAAGGCCACACGGTCGCGATGGTTCGCGTCCATGTTCGCCTGCACCTTGAAGACGAAGCCGGAAACCTTCGGTTCCGTCGGCTCGACCGTGCGGGTCGCTGCGGGCTGCGGGCGCGGCGGCGGGGCGAACTCCACCACGGCGTCGAGCAATTCGCGCACACCGAGTTTCCTGAGCGCGCTGCCGAAATAGATCGGTGTCATGTGGCCCGCGCGATAGGCGTCGATGTCGAAGGCAGGGCTGCCTTCCCGTGCGAGCTCCATCTCCTCGTGGAACTTCGCGAGTTCGTCCGCACCGGCATATTCGGCGATCTTGTCGCCATCGAGGCTTGGAGGCTCTTCGTCGCTATGTTCCGTTCCCGGCTTCGCATAGGGAACGAAGCGGTTGTTCACCGGATCGAAAATGCCGCGCAGCAGACCGCCCATACCCGCCGGCCAGATCATCGGCACGGTGTCGAGCGCGAGCTTGGAGGCGATCTCGTCCATCAGATCGAACGGGTCCTGGCCTTCGCGGTCGATCTTGTTAATGAAGGTGATGATCGGCACGTCGCGCAGCCGGCAGACTTCAAAGAGCTTCAGCGTCTGCGCCTCGATGCCCTTCGCCGCGTCGATCACCATGATGGCACTGTCGGCGGCGGTCAGCGTCCTGTAGGTGTCCTCGCTGAAATCCTCGTGGCCCGGCGTATCGAGCAGGTTGCAGATGATGCCCTTGTATTCGAAGGTCATCACCGCCGACGTCACCGAGATGCCGCGGTCCTGCTCGATCTTCATCCAGTCCGAACGCGCACGCCGGTTGTCGCCGCGCGCCTTCACCTGCCCGGCAAGGCGGATCGCCCCGCCTTTCAGCAGCAGGTTCTCGGTCAGCGTCGTCTTGCCGGCGTCGGGATGGGAGATGATCGCGAAGGTCCGGCGGTTCCGGACCTCCGCCCCCACCTCGCCCGGCCGGGCGGCGGTTTCGGTCGTACTCACGTTGAGCTCCTCAGGATTTGCGCCGGACACTAACCGAAAGCACCCGAAATCGCCACCCGCGACAAAAAGGCACGTCTTCGGCGAAAATGGCCGCGACAAACTGGCCAATCCTTGGGAGGTGCCTTCCCGTGCGAACATGGCGCCATTCGACAATCAATAAAGAGAGAGACCCGATGACCGCCGCACGCGACATCATAGATCCGCATATCGAGGCGGCGCTGGCCGAGGCGGCCGAGAAACAGATATCAACCGACGCCATGGCCCGCATCATGTTCGAAAAGGTGCTGCACATCTGGCGCGACACGCGCACGCCGGAAGACATCCGTGCCGAGATCATGGAAGCCGCCGATCACCTCGACCCGGATGAAGACTTCATGTTCATGCGGCCGTAAAGGCCACAAGCCGGGAAGGCTCACGCCACTTTCTCCTGCAGGAAGTGGCGGCCTTCCCGGTCCTCGATCTCGATCACCCAGATATCCGGATCGAAGCGCCTTTGTTTCTCTATATAGGCGTCGGCATCGGCTTCGGGCTGCCGGCCCTTCGACAGCCAGACGAGCGACCCGTCGCCCTCCCGGGCGGGGCTGAAAACCTCGGCTTCACCGTTCAGCGGGTTTACCTTCACGAGAACGGTGCCCGAGGTGTCGTCGCCCCGGCGCACAACCATCGCCATCGCGCCTGCGGCTTGCGCGCGGCGGATCAATGCTTTCACCCAGATGTCGGCTTTCAGCCTCGGCGCGATGTCCATTGTCGTTTCCGTTGGCCTCTGTGACCGTTTGTTGCCGTAACCCTTGCGCCCCAACGCCTTTCGAGCCGCTCGCGTTCATTCTTAACGCGTTTCCCGTTTGCGGAGGGGGCTTCGCGGCATTAGACTCACTCATACTTCATTAAGACAAGTCGCCGGTCGCAAGAATCCGGTCAAGCGGGAAACGCGGCATTCACGGGGCAGCGGGGTTGCCATGAGGGGTAAGAACTTGGCTTTGAATTTCCGGGAAACTGTCCGCCTTGCCGGCCTTTCCGTATCCGCCGCCTTGCTGATCGCCGGCTGCACCGTCGTCCAGGGAGGCAAGGCCTCCTCCAGCGAACCCGAGAAGACCAAGGCCGACCTCGCGGCAAGCGAGGCGGCACTCATGGCGACCGATGCCATGGTCACGGCGAGCACCGCCACATCCGTTGCCTCCGCCAATATTCCGGTCCCGCTTCCCGCACCGCGCCGGGCCAATCCGGTTCAGGTCGCCTCGATCGATCCCTCCGCCGGCGTTTCCGCGCTTGCCGCACGGCCGGGCATGGCGCATTTCGCGGGCATCTATGTCGATTACGGTTCAGCCCTTGCGGCCGCCGACGCCAACAAGCTCAACACGCCGAGCGATGTGCGCCGGGCGCTTGCCGCGCTTCGCTTCCAGGAGCCGGATGCGCTCGCCGAGGGCTGGTATACGACGAGGGCAATGATCGCCGCCGAAGACCCCGTCTTCGCTCAGGGCGTGCGCGCCGAAGTCCGCGCCCGCGGCAAGGCGGCCGTTCTCGAAGCTCTCGCGGCGGACGAGAACTACATCATGCAGCTTCCCGGCGTGAGTTCCGCTTCCGCCGCCGTCGCCGTCTCCATCCGCAACGAGCATCAGCGCATGACCGGGCTCGCCGCCCGCTTCATGGATACGGCCTACAAGTTCCAGAAGCAGAAATGGGGCATGAGCACGCCGCTGCCGGGCGCCGCCGAAACGAAGTCGGCCGCCCTGGAAGACGAAAGCCTCGCCAGCAAGGCCCGCGCCGTTCTTGCCGCGCTGTCGCCGGTGTCGCGCGCGGAAGCCTATTCGCCGAACGTCATGACCCGCATCCTCACCCTCGGCGCCTATCAGGTGATCGAAGGGTCGATGGAGAAGGGTCTCGCGGAAGGCCGCACACCCACGGGGCGGTGTCTCAACTGGGCGCGGCTCAATCTCAACCAGTGCATCGCCGCCGCGCGCTTCCCCTCCGAGGAAGCCTATTGCACCTCCAAGCACGCGATCACCGAAGTCAGCAGTTGCTGGGCGGAAGCCGTGCCGCCCTCCACGCTCGCGAACTGAGCGCGGCGGTTCCGCCCTCCCGCCAAGTGCGGCGCGACAGCGAAAATTTGAATCGAATGCCTCCGGTATTTGAGCGAAATGCGCATCAAATTTGATGCGCATTTTTCTTTGTTTTTATTACACTTATAATCTAATTACTTTGTTTTTATAGTATTATAATCAACCAACACAATAATCCTATAGCATAAAACCAATTTGTACTTGCATTTTATCTATCCAATTAACTGCGCGGCAGCACGCGGCGCCTAGTGTCCTCCCTGTAACGCGAACATCTGCCGGGAAAGGACTGTCGCATGTCGTTTATTTTGAGAGCCGCGTTCTGGCTGACCGTGCTGGCCTTCCTGCTGCCGGCCGCCGGATACGAAATGGATCCGCAACCCGCGGGCATGGAGGGATATTCCTCCGCCGCCCTCGTCACCGGCGCTGCCCCGCCGACGGAAGATATCGGCGCGGGCGAGGCGCTCACCCTCGCCGCCCGCTCGGCGCAGGACGTCATGGGCTTTTGCGACCGCAATCCGGATATCTGCGCAAAGAGCCACGCAATCGTCGGCCATGTGGTCCGCCAGACCGCGCATTACGGTGGCATGGCGCTCACCTGGCTCACCGAAAAGGCGAGAGAACACGAACAAGGGGCTGCGGCCGGGTCTCAGCCCGCCGCCATCCGCCCCGCCCCATCGAACGGCTACACGACAGGCGCCTGACCTCACCCTTCGAGCCCCTGTCGGCTTTCCGGCGCATTCCTAGGTACGCGCCGGCAGCCAAAGCGCCCCGCAAGCAGCCTCCCGGCTTGCGGGGCGCTTGTCCTTTCAGGTCCCGTTCGCTATGTCCTGAGCAGGCATTTCAGTGCTTTGGCCCCCGCCCCGCAAGGACGGCCCGAAAGGATGGCATGAGCATTCAGGATCTCGTGGACGATTTCGAATTCCTCGACGAATGGGAGGATCGCTATCGCTATGTGATCGAGCTCGGCAAGGAGCTCGAACCGCTCACGGACGCCGAACACTCCCGCGAAAACAAGGTCGAAGGCTGCGTCAGCCAGGTCTGGCTGGTGAGCGAATTGCGCCGGAAGGCCGACGGCGCGCCGCTTCTCCATTTTCGCGGCGACAGCGACGCCCATATCGTGCGCGGCCTCATCGCCATCCTGATGCGCCTTTATTCGGACAAGACGCCGGAGGAAATTCTGGGCATCGACGCGCGCGCCGTCTTCGCCGCGCTCGGGCTCAACGAACACCTCACGCCGCAGCGCTCGAACGGCCTCTATTCCATGGTGGCGCGCGTCCAGTCGGATGCGAGGGCAGCCGCCGCGGCCACCTCGGCCTAACGCCGCTCATCCATGCCGTAATGTTCGGCCAGCCGGTCGAGCGCGATCTGCAACACGAGCTTGCCCGAGCGCTTCGGCCAGCCGAAGCCCCGCTCCGCTGTCTCAAGTCCTTCGAGGTGGCAGCACACGCTCAGCAATATGTCGCCGAGATGCGGCCCCGCCGCCTTGATCGCGCGGGCGACGCGTTCGCGCGCGGCAAGCGCGTGATTTGCGATTTCGGCGGGGTCTCGCATGGGGCCGCGCCGCGTGCCGCTTCT
>JAGUWA010000411.1 GCA_020062605.1 Parvibaculum sp.
CTTCGAGCCGCGCTTCCGGCGCCATCCGCTCCACCATCCAGGCCTTCAGCACGGGCTCCGCGCTTTCCCAGATATTGTGATCGGGGTCGAAGTCGCGCGCCACGCCTTCCACCACCACCATCGTCTTCTGCAGCAGAATGAGTTCGGGCCTCGTGCGCATGTCGAATTGTTCGGTCACCTGGAAAAGCTGCGCGAGCAGCTTGCCCATCGAGACCTCGCGCGCTGGTCGCCCGAAAATCGGTTCGGCGACCGAACGCAGCGCCTGCGCGAAGGCATATTTGCTCTTCGAGCCCGGCACATAGCCTGCCTCGAAATGGATTTCGGCGACGCGCACATAGTCGCGCATGATGAGCCCGTAGAGAATTTCGGCCATGAAGCGCCGCTCGTTCGGCCCGATCCGTCCCATGATGCCGAAATCGACGGCGACGAGCCTGCCTTCCGCGTCGACGAAGAGATTGCCCTGGTGCATGTCGGCATGGAAAAAGCCGTCGCGCATCGCATGCAGCAGGAAGGACTGGATCACCTGGCAGCCCAGCCGCTTCATGTCGTGGCCCGCGGCGGCAAGCGCGGCGCGGTCGGAAGCGGGAATGCCTTCGATCCACTCCATCGTCATGACGCGCTTCGAGGTGCGCTCCCAGTCGATCTGCGGCACGCGGAAACCGGCATCTTTCGCCGTGTTCTCCGCCATCTCCGACATCGCCGCCGCTTCGAGGCGGAGGTCCATTTCAAGCTTCACGCTGTCGGCAAGCGTCTGCACGATCTCGACGGGACGAAGCCGCCGCGCCCGCGCGTAGTTGCGCTCGATGCGCTCGGCCGCCCAGAAGAAACTGTCGAGATCGTCGCCGAAGCGTTTCTCGATGCCGGGCCTGAGGACTTTCACGGCGACATCGCGTTCTTCCGGATGGGTTTCGCTTCCCCTTGTCTTCGCGCGATGCACCTGCGCGATCGAGGCCGCCGCGATCGGTTCGCTGAGAAAACTGAAGATTTCGTCGACGGGTTTGCCAAGCCCCTCCTCGATCAGCCGTCTTGCCTCTTCCATCGGAAAGGGCGGCAGTTTGTCCTGCAGCGAGGTGAGATCGCTGGCGAGTTCGGGACCGATGATGTCGGGCCGCGTCGCGAGAAACTGTCCGAGCTTGATATAGGCGGGACCGAGCGCGGCAAGCGCGCTCGCGAGTCTCTCGCCCGCATTGGCGCCCGCATCGCCGCTTGCTTCTTCCCTCGTGCCTTCCCAGGGCAGCCTCAGCTTCGCCAGTGGCATCAGCGCGAGAAGGATCGCGGGCATCTCTTCGCGCAGTTCCAGCGGGAACAGCGCATCATGCCGCCCGAGCACGCGGGCCGCGCGCGTCAGCCGCGCAAGGGAGCGAACGGAGCGCAACATGTCAGAGCCGCCAGCCTGAATGAAGCGCCGCCACGCCGCCCGTGAGATTGCGGTAACTCACATTGCCGAAGCCCGCCTGGCCGATCATGCGCTTGAAATCTTCCTGCGGCGGAAAGCGGCGAATGCTTTCGACGAGATATTGATAGGGCGCGCCATCGCCCGTCACCCATTTGCCCATCGCCGGAATCGCGGAGAAGGAATACTTGTCATAGACCGCGTCGATGAGCGGCACGGCGACATGGCTGAACTCAAGGCAGAGAAAGCGCCCGCCCGGCTTCAGCACGCGGTACGCATCCTTCAGCGCCCGGTCGACATGCGTGACGTTACGAATGCCGAAGGCAATCGTATAGGCATCGAACGAACGGTCGGGAAAGGGCAGCGTCTCTGCGTCCCCGCAGGCGAATTCGACGCGGCCCTCGAAGGCCTTCGCCTCGGCGCGCGTCTGTCCGACGCCGAGCATGTGCGAATTGATGTCGCACACCGTCACCTGCGCGTTGGGCCCTGCGCGTTCCAGAAACCGGAAGGCGATGTCGCCCGTGCCGCCCGCGACGTCGATCAGGTGGAAAGGACGGTCGCCGCGCGGCGGGTTCAGCCAGTCGATCATGGCCTGCTTCCAGGCGCGATGAAGCCCGCCCGACATCAGGTCGTTCATCAGGTCGTAGCGGCTCGCCACCTGCTCGAACACATTATGAACGAGCCCCGCCTTCTCACTCTCCCGGACGGTCCGGAAGCCGAAATGCGTCTCGCCGTTTTCGGGGGCCGTCCCCTCGTTTTTCGCATCTGCGTTCATGCGCGGGACCATAGACCGTTTTCCAGGCAGGCGGAACTGCCTGCCGGTCGCACCCCGGCCGGGATAAAACAGGCGATTAGCTCGTGGCGCGCCGCCGCCGGGGGCGCTACTTTCGTCTCCGTCTCACCAAGCGGGAAACCATGCCTGAACTGCCTGAAGTCGAAACCGTCCGCCGGGGCCTGGCGCCCGTGCTTGAAGGCAGGCGGATCGCGCATGTGACGCAGCGAAGGCCGGACCTGCGCTTTCCCCTGCCGCCGCGCTTCGCCGAGCGGCTGACGGGCCGCCGCATTTCGCGCCTCGACCGTCGCGCGAAATACATTCTTGTCCGCATCGAGCCGCTGGGGGCGGCCGGTGAGGAAGTCCTCATCATGCATCTGGGCATGTCGGGCCGTTTCACCATCCACGGACCGGAGGGGACGCGTGCCCCCGGCCTCTTTCATCACGGCATGCCGGGGGCGGAGCGCCACGACCACATCGTCTTCGACATGGAGGATGGCACGCGCGTCGTCTATGCCGATCACCGCCGCTTCGGCTTCATGGATCTCGTCGCGCATGCCGCCCTCGCAACGAGCGCGCATCTGGCGGCCCTCGGACCGGAGCCTCTCGGCAACGATTTCTCCGCTGCGACCCTCTCCGGGCGTCTGGAGGGCCGCCGCGCGCCCATCAAGGCGGCGCTTCTCGACCAGCGCACGGTGGCGGGCCTCGGCAATATCTATGTCTGCGAGGCGCTCTGGCGCGCCGGCATCTCGCCGAACCGCAGCGCGGCTTCCGTCGCGGGGCCCATGAGAAGCGAGCGCCTTGCCGCCGCCATCCGCTCCGTCCTCCTCGATGCGATTGCGGCGGGCGGCTCGACATTGCGCGACTACGCGCATACGGATGGCGAACTCGGCTATTTCCAGCACACCTTTGCCGTCTATGACCGGGAGGGTGAAGCCTGTTCAAAGCCCGGCTGTGGCGGTACCGTGAAGCGCATCGTGCAGTCGGGGCGTTCCACCTTTTACTGCCCCCGATGCCAGCGCTGACGAGGAAGCCCGAGGAAGCACCAGAGGAAACAGATGACGGTGAGAAGAAATCCGGTTCGCGGAGCGGGCGTGGCGCTTGCGCTCGCCGCCGCCCTTCTGATGGCGCCGCATGCCGCGCGCGCCGAAGGCGGCTATCTCGACGCCGTCGAGGACATGCCCCTGATGGAAGGTCTCGCCGAAACGGGTGATGGCGGCATCGTCTTCGACAAGCCTGCCGGCCGCATCGTGCGCAGCGTCGCGGAAGGCGATGTCGCGCCCGGCGACGTCCGGGCCTTCTATGTGGAGACCTTGCCCCGGCTCGGCTGGACGCGGGCCAGCGCATACGAACTCATCGACGGGCTTCTCATTTTCCGGCGCGAGGGCGAACAACTGGAAATCCAGATCGTTTCCGTCTCGCCCACGCACACCGAAATCCGCTTTTCCATCACGCCCCTGTAGCGGCCGCGCATGAGGCGGCACCGGGGAGAGCAACAATCGGCACGCAAGAGGAGAAACGAATGGCCTACCAGAACATTCTGGTCGAAACGAAAGGCGCGGTCGGCATCGTCACGCTCAATCGCCCCGATGCCTTGAACGCGCTCAACAAGGCGCTGATGGATGAACTGACCGCCGCGCTCGATGTATACGAGGCCGATGAGAACATCCATTGCATCGTCATCACCGGTTCGCAGAAGGCCTTCGCGGCCGGCGCGGATATCAAGGAGATGCAGCCGAAATCCTACATGGATGTCTACAAGGAAGACTTCATCACCGCGAACTGGGAGCGCGCATCGCGCTGCCGCAAACCGGTCATCGCGGCGGTCGCGGGCTACGCGCTGGGCGGCGGCTGCGAGCTTGCCATGATGTGCGATTTCATCATCGCCGCCGACAATGCGAAATTCGGCCAGCCCGAAATCAAGCTCGGCGTCATGCCGGGTGCCGGCGGCACGCAGCGCCTCACCCGCTTCGTCGGTAAGTCGAAGGCGATGGAAATGTCGCTCACCGGCCGCATGATGGATGCCGACGAGGCCGAGCGCTCCGGCCTCGTCAGCCGCATCGTGCCGCTCGACGAACTCATGGACGAAGTGTTGAAGACCGCGCAGGCGGTCGCCGATATGTCGCTTCCCATCGCCATGATGACCAAGGAAAGCGTCAACAGGGCCTACGAAACCACCCTGTCGGAAGGGGTCCGTTTCGAGCGGCGTCTGTTCCATTCCATGTTTGCGACCGAGGACCAGGCCGAAGGCATGGCGGCCTTTGTCGAGAAGCGGAAGCCGCAGTTCCGCAACCGCTGAAAAACCGCGGCAAACGGGGCGATTTTGCTGCGGTTTTCGCCGGTTGACGCCCGGTTGACGCCCGGTTGACGCCCGGTTGACGCCCGGTTGACGAAAGCCGGAGGGGCGCGTATAAACCCCGGCTTCAAAGGGACGGCGGGCGCGAGAAGCGGCTGCCGCCTTTCTTTAAATAGAGATTTTCCGCAGGCCGTCCCGGATTTCCGGACGCCGCGTTGATACGAAGGTCCGATCGATGGCGAACACGAAGTCCGCAAAGAAGGCAATCCGCGTGATTGCGAAGAAGACGGCAGTCAACAAGGACCGCCGCAGCCGCATGCGCACCTTCGTCCGCAAGGTCGAGGAAGCGCTCGCAAGCGGCGACAAGAGCGCGGCGGAAGCAGCGCTTCGCGCGGCACAGCCCGAGATCATGCGCGCCGCGCAGAAGGGTGTGATCCACAAGAACACCGCTTCGCGCAAAGTGTCCCGTTTTGCACAGCGCGTGAAAGCGCTTGCCTGACAGGCACTTCTTC
>JAGUWA010000152.1 GCA_020062605.1 Parvibaculum sp.
ATGCGCGGCGGCAGACCGCCACTTCCAAGTGCGAAACGGGGAAGGCGATAGCCCGGCGCAACTTCGTGTTCGGCGGCGATGCCGCCCGGCGCGGAGGCGCGGTCCAGCACCAGCACGGAAAGTCCGGCGCGCGCCAGGTAGGCGGCGGCGACCAATCCGTTCAGTCCGGCTCCAATCACGATCGCGTCGTGACGCTCCATGCGCCCTTTACTCCACTACTCCTGCCCGGCATGGGACGGTTTCGAAGGAAGCCCTCGACTTACCTACCCGATACGTGCCGTTTTGACACGCCTAACGCCCGGCGGCGTCCACCACCGCGCTGAGGACGGCAGACGGATTAACCAAGAAAATCCCGGGGCTAAGTCACTTGTCGCGCGCCAAAGCGAAACAGCGTTAACGCGCTGGCACCCCGGCCAGCACGCTTGCGCTGCAAATCTTCAGCCATGGGAATACGGGGATCAGGTGGTGCCGACGATGCTCACGAACGCTTCCAGAACCTTGCGCTGACTGTCTGCGAGTTCGGCTTCGAGGGCAGGAAAGTCAGGCGCGTCGCCCGCGCGGGCCAGAAGCGACTTCAGACCGGAAGACGCCTCCGCCGGATTGAAGACACCCGTGACGCAGACGCGGATTACCTGGGTAAGATTGTGATTGAGGGCGATGGCGCGGACCAGCATGTCCGCCGTCTCGGGCGGCAGAAGGTCCGCCTCCGCGATGCGGGCAAGGGCCGTGCGCGTATGCGTGTTCAGGATTTCCGGATGGGCCGAACCGTGCACGAGCTGGAGGTACTGGCAGATGAACTCGATATCGACGAGACCGCCGCGCACATGCTTCAGTTCCCAGGGGTTACTGCTTGCATGTTCCTTTGCAATGCGGGCGCGCATCTCGGCGACATCGGCGGCGATCTTCGCCCTGTCGCGCGGACGGAGGAGCGTCTCCGCGATGGCGGTATTCACCCGCTCCTTCAGGTCATCGGGCCCGGCGATGAGGCGTGCGCGCGTCAACGCCATGTGTTCCCATGTCCAGGCCTCCGTCTCCTGGTAGGCGACGAAGCTTGCGAAGGATGTCGCGATGGGGCCGGCATTGCCGGAGGGGCGCAGCCGCATGTCCACCTCATAGAGCTTGCCCTCGGCGGTGGGCGCGGTGAGGGCGTTGATAAGCTGCTGGCACACGCGCGCGTAGTATTGTGCGGCATAGAGCGGGCGCTCACCGTCCGACGAGGCTTCCGCATCTGCGTCATAGATCACGATGAGGTCGAGATCGGAAGCGGCACTCATTTCCTCGCTGCCGAGCTTGCCCATCGCGACAACGACAAAACGGCCGCCGGGAACGCGGCCGTGCTTTTCGGCAACCCGTGCTTCCGCCGCGGGCGCGAGCGCGGCGACGAGCTCGCTTGCGAGCGCCGCATAAGCCGGACCTGCCTCCTCCGCGTCAGCACTGCCGGAGAGCACGCGGACGCCGAGGCGAAATCGGTGTTCGCGTGCCCAGACGCGGGCGAAATCGAGCACGTCCTGATAGTCCACTGCATGGGCGAGCTCTTCCCGGAGGCTGCGGTTCAGCGCTTCGCGATCCGGCAGGACCTTGAAGAAATCGGGATCGACCACCGCTTCGAGAACGCGCGGATTGTGGCTCAGATAATCCGCAAGGCGCGGCGCCGTGCCGCAAATGCCCGCCAGCAAATCGAGCAGATGCGGGTTGGAGTAAAGCATCGAGAAGAGCTGGACACCGGCGGGAAGCCCGGTGAGGAAGCGATCGAAACGGTCGAAGGCCGTATCGGGATTGGAGGTGCGGGAGAGCGCACGGAGAAGCGCCGGCATGAGGCTCGTCAGCAGCTCTCGCGACCGGGAGGCGCGCGTCGCCGGGAAGCGTCCCGTATGCCATGCGCGGATCGCTTCCGACATTTCCGAAACGCGCGTGAAGCCGAGCCCGCGCAAGGTCTCGAGCGTTTCGGGATCGTCGTCGGTCCCTGTGAAGACGAGGCTGCCACCCTCCTCGCCGAGGGGCGGCGCCGTCTCGAAGAGCTTGGCGTAATGATCGCGTACGCATTCGAGACGTGCGGTGAGTGCCCTGGAGAAGCTTTCGCGATCCGCAAACCCCATGAAGCAGGCGACGCGATCGATATCCTTGTCTGAGGCGGGGAGCGAATGCGTCTGCTCATCGTCGATCATCTGAAGACGGTGTTCGAGCGTGCGCAGGAAGCGATAGGCTTCCTTGAGGTCTTCAGCCGTCTCGGGAGCAATCCATTTTTTTGCCGCAAGCTCGTCGAGCATGGCGCAGGTCTGTTTGCCCCGCAGATCATGGTCGCGTCCGCCGGCAATCAATTGCTGTGTCTGCACGAAGAACTCGATTTCGCGAATACCGCCGCGTCCGAGCTTGATATTGTGACCGGCAATGGCGATCTGACCATGGCCGCCGACGGCGTGGATCTGGCGCTTCATCGAATGGATATCGTTGATGGCGGCGAAATCGAGATTCTTGCGCCAGATGTAAGGCGTCAGCATTTTCAGGAAGCGGTCTCCCGCTTCCCTGTCGCCAGCGACGGGACGCGCCTTGATGAAGGCCGCGCGCTCCCAGTTCTGCCCGCGGCTTTCATAGTAGCTCTCGGCGGCCGGAAGCGAGACGGCGACGGGTGTGCCACCCGGGTCGGGACGGAGCCGCAGGTCGGTGCGGAAGACATAGCCGTCCGCCGTCCGCTCCTGCAGCATCTTCACGAGATCCTTCGTGATGCGAACGAAGAAACCGCCGTCGTCGAGCCCCTCCTTCAGAGGCAGCTGTCCAGGCTCGTAGAAGACGACGAGATCGATGTCGCTCGAATAGTTGAGTTCGCGCGAGCCGTATTTTCCCATGCCGAGAATGACGAGTCCCGACCCTTGCGCAGAAACCTCCGTCGACGATTTCAGTATCTGGCCCCGTGCGGCGGCATTGCGCAGAAGCCATTCGATGGAGGCGTCAACGGCGGTGTCCGCAAAGGAGGTCAGCGCATCCGTCACCCGCTCAAGCGGCCAGGCGCCTGTGATGTCGGTCATGGCGATGAGGAGTGCCGCTTCGGATTTGGCGAGGCGCAAGGCTGACATGACATCCGCCTGGCTTTCGAGCGCGCCCGCCGCCTCCGTGCGCGCCAGCAGGTCGTCGAAGGCGGCATCTGGCGTGCGGTCGAGGAGGCGCGGCAGCCAGTCCGCATGAAGACGCAGGATACGGCCCAGGAAGGGCGAGTTGCCAAACAGGGAGGACAAGAGGTGCAGAACATCCTCGTCCGCTGCAAGTGCGGTGAGTTTTTCGTCGCCAATGCGCGCGACGGCTGCGAGGAAATCCTCCATCTCGCGCGCAACGCGTTCTGCGTCGTAGGGTGCGGGCGCACGGCCCGCCCAGGCGCGAAGCGGCTTCGATACCCCGGACTCGCTCACTCGCTTCTCCTCTCGCCGCGACGATCAAACGGGCGGCAGAGTATCAGATTCCGGCGGGCGTCAACGCCCGGAAACAGGGAGAAAAAGACTCACGCGGAGGCCAGGGCGATTATCGTCCAGTTCGATCGTCCCGCCATGCAATCGCGCGACGGCGGCAACGAGACTGAGGCCGAGCCCCGAGCCCGGCGTGTTGCGGCTCGCCTCCAGCCGGACGAAGCGCTCCAGCACGCGATGGCGCTGGTCCTCGGGGATGCCGGGGCCCCGATCAGCGACGGAGAGGACTACGCCTCGTCCAGGCCGTGCGGGGTCGATATCCGCCGAGACCGCGATGGTGCGTTCGGTATCGCTTTCCTGCGGAAGCCCGTGCTTGATCGCATTGTCGAGAAGGTTCGCGACCGCCTGCGAGAGCAGCTCGCGGTTGCCCCAGATCATCAACCCCTCGGGTACGTCGATCGAAATGGCAAGGTTCTTCTCTTCTGCCACTGGTTCGTACAGTTCCGCAGCATCGTGCAGCGTCGCGCTCAGATCAACCCAGGTCATGGCGTCGCGAAGCGAACCCGCCTCGGCGCGCGCGATCATCAGCAATGCGTTGAACGTCCCGAGAAGGTTGTCCGCTTCGGCGATCGTCTTTTCGAGCGCCTGCTTGTAGTCCTCGGGCGTCGCCTCCTGCATGAGCGTAACCTCGAGACGGTTGCGGAGGCGGTTCAGGGGGCTGCGCAAGTCATGGGCGATATTGTCCGTCACCTGCCGCATGCCGATCATCAGCGCCTCGATCTGATCGAGCATGGCGTTGAGATTGCGGCCGAGCTGATCGAGCTCGTCGCCGGTGCCCGCGATGGGAAGCCGCTGGGAGAGATCACCCTCCATGATGTCGCGGCTCGAACGATTGATGTCGTCGACACGCGCCAGCATGTTGCGGCTCATGACAAGGCCACCGACCAGACCAAGCGCGATGGTGAGGCCGATGGCCCAGATGAGCGCGTTGGTAATGAGGTTCTCGATCTCGCGCCGTTCCTGCACGTCGCGTCCGACGAGCAAGTAGAAGCCTTCCTGCAAATAGAAGGCGCGGGCGCGGGCGGCTTTCACCTCGGTGCCGTCCAGCGTCTTGCGGTTATAGGTGAAGTCGAACCAGCCGTCGGCCCCGGGCTCCACCTGCGGGCGCCCGTCCAGCGTACCCGCAAGTACGCGACCGGCCGGATCGAGCACGAGATAGAGGCTCTGGCCGGGATCGCGCGAACGCTGGATGACGGTGTGAACGAGGAGCGGAAGACCGCCCTGCCGGTATTGCTCGGCAAGACCCGCGATTTCCGCCTCCACCGCCTCATCGGTCTGGCGGGCGAGGAAACCGGCCGTATTCCAATAGACATAGGCCAGCAGCGTGATCGCCGAGGCGGCGAACAGGGCCAGATAAATGACCGCGAGCCGGAAGGTCGAGGTCTGTAAGAGTTTAATCAGCGGCACGCAGCGAGTATCCCGCACCGCGGACGGTGTGCAAGAGCGGTTGATCGAAATTCTTGTCGATCTTGGCCCGAAGACGGGAAATATGGACGTCGATCACGTTCGTTTGCGGATCGAAATGATATTCCCAGACATTCTCCAGCAACATGGTTCTCGTGACGACCTGGCCTGCATGCTTCATCAGATATTCGAGCAGGCGGAATTCGCGCGGCTGGAGGTCGATCTCCTGCCCCTCCCGAACGACCTTGCGGGCGAGAAGATCGACTTCGAGGTTGCCGACCTGAAGGCGCGTGCGGACCTGGTCCGGATTGGCGCGGCGGACCAACACCTCGATGCGGGCGAGAAGTTCGGCGAAGGCATAAGGCTTGGTGAGATAGTCATCGCCTCCGGCCTTGAGACCCTTGATGCGGTCGTCCACCTCGCCCAGGGCGGAGAGGAACAGGACGGGCGTGCGCACGCCTTCCTCGCGCAGGGTTTCGACGACGCTCAGCCCATCGCGCTTCGGCAGCATCCGGTCCACGATCAAGACGTCGAACGAACTTGAGAGAGCCAGTGTCAGCCCCTCCTCGCCGTCCGCTGCGTGGTCGATGATATGGCCGCTCTCGCGCAGGCCCTTCACGACATAGGCTGCCGCTTCCAGATCGTCTTCAATTACAAGAATGCGCATTGCCTTGCCAAGCTCCAGATCTCGCGCCCGACGGGCGGGCAGACAGCAACTTCATCCTGGCGGCCAGTGGGCCGCGCCGGCGATGCAGCGGGGGGAAGCATCGGACGGCGCGGCCCTGCGGCCCGTTTCTCGGTGGGGTCCGGGCCACATGGCGACCGGCCAGGTTTTTTCGCGCTACGACTTCTGCAACGTGAGGGCCACGAAACGCTGCTGGTTGTCGCTGCGAAGGAGAAGAAGCACCGAGCTCTTCTTCGCCTTGTTTGCTTCCTCGACACCGGCAACGACATCCGCGGGCTTTTTCACATCGCGGCCGGACACCTTCACGACGATATCGCCAGGCCGAATGCCCTTTTCGGCCGCATCGCTCGCAGGATCCACGCTCTTCACGATGACGCCGTCGGGCGAGTCCGCCAAAGCAAGGCCGAGGCTTTCCGTGGTCGCCATCTCCGGTTCGGAGCCCGGCTCGGCGGCGGCCATTTGCGGGTTCTCGGGGAAGGTGCCGATCCGGACACCGATGGTTTTTTCGCGGCCATCGCGCCAGATGACGAGCTTCGCGTTGCTCTCGGGCTCAAGGTCGGCGACGGTGCGGCTCACGGCCCGCACATCCTCCATCGCCTTGCCGTTCACGTCGACGATCACGTCACCGGTCTTGATGCCGGCCTTCTCGGCGGGACTGCCCTCGCCCACCTGCGCAACGAGCGCGCCGCGCGGCTTGTCGAGCGAGAGCGACGAGGCGACCTCGTCATCCACCTGCTGAATGGTGACGCCAAGCCAGCCGCGTGTGACCTTGCCCTTGTCCTTGAGCTGGGCCACCACGTTCTTCGCAATCGAGGAGGGAATGGCAAAACCGATACCGACGCTCCCGCCCGTCGGCGAGAAGATCGCCGTGTTCACACCAACTACATTGCCATGCACATCGAAAGTGGGACCACCGGAATTGCCCTTGTTGATCGAAGCATCGATCTGAATGAAGTCGTCATAGGGTCCGGCGCCGATCTGGCGGCCGCGAGCCGAGACGATGCCCGTGGTAACGGTGCCGCCGAGACCGAAGGGGTTGCCAACCGCAAGCACCCAGTCACCGACGCGCACATTTTCGGAATCGCCGAAGACGACATAGGGCAAAGGCTTCTTGCTTTCGACCTTCACGAGCGCGAGATCGGTCTTCGGGTCCTTGCCGATCAGCTCCGCCTTCAACTCACTGCCGTCGTCGCGGATGACCGTGATGTCCTTGCCGTCGCCGACCACATGATTGTTCGTGACGATGTAGCCGTCGGCCGAAATCAGGAAGCCCGAGCCGAGGGCCGTCGCATGGCGCGAGCGGGGCTTGCCGTCCGGACCTTGCGGCTGGAGATCGCGGAAGAATTTCTCGAAGGGGCTGCCGGGCGGGAAAGGCAGGTCCGGCACCGAGGGCGCGGTGGCAGTCACCTCTTCGTCGACGCGAATGCTGACGACCGCCGGGTTCACCTTCTCGACCAGGTCCGCAAAGCTCGGCAAGCGCTCGAGCGCGTTTGCCGCGGGAGCGGCAGACTGTGTGTCGAGAGGCGCCGTTTCGGCAAAAGCCGGCGTGGTGAAAGCGAGCGCGCCGGCGACCGCAAGGGCCGTGAGACGTCGTATGGGGCGCAGTGATGTTTCGCGACCGTTCCGCATGGATAACTCCCTGTCGTTGTGCCGCCTCATCGCCCAGCCCGATGAGCGGCGGCGGCATGCTTGAAGGACAGAATCCTTTCCTGATCCTTTCCAAATCATGTCCAAAACATTACTAAAATGTGAGGCGGAATAAAGGCGCGTTCAGGGCGCGGAATCCGGCGGATTCCTGCGGCCCGTCAGCTCCGCGAGACGGGCCTCCTCCTCGCCGGTGAGGCCTGGAGCCGCGGTCTCCCGCCGCTTCCGCTGCAGGAAAAGCGCTGCCACCGCGCCACCCCCGAGAAGAACGAGCCCAGGCGTGAGCCAGAGCACCCAGGTCGCCGGCTTGAAGCGCGGCGTCATCAGCACGAACTCGCCATAGCGCGCGACGACGAAATCGAGCACTTCCTCGTCCGTGTCGCCCGCCGCAATCCGCTCACGGACGATACGGCGAAGATCGCCAGCGAGTTCCGCGTCGGAATCGTCGATCGACTGGTTCTGGCAGACGAGGCAGCGAAGCTCCTTCGATATCTCCCGTGCGCGAGCCTCCTGTTCGGGATCGGGCAGCCGTTCGGAGGGCGAGACGAGCGCGAAGGCAGGAGCGGCCAGGGAGAGGGATAGAAACGCTGCGGCGAGGAGGCGGCGCATGGGACTACTCCGCCGGAGCGGCACGCAGCCGGGCCCGGGTTGGCGCACCGACGCGAAGCCGCCGGTCGGCGAGCGACATGACGCCGCCAAGCGCCATGATGGCACCGCCAATCCATATCCACGGGGCGAGATTGTTGTGATAAGCGCGGACCACCCATTTGCCGTCGTCCGCGGGCTCGCCCAGAACGACATAGAGGTCCGCGAAGCCGTTGGTGCGGATCGCGGGCTCTGTCTTCTCCTGACGCTCGGCGGGGAAGCGGCGCTTCTCCGGCGTGAGGATACCCAGATCGCGGCCTCCCTCCGATACGCGAACCACGCCGACTGTCGCTTCGTAGTTCGGACCGTCTCGCATGCCGACGCGTTCGAGCGTCAGCGTGTAACCCGCGATCTCG
>JAGUWA010000064.1 GCA_020062605.1 Parvibaculum sp.
CCGCACACATACATCGTCACGCGGTTCGGGTCCGCCGGCTCGAAGATTTCCTTCTTGCGCGTCAGCGTGTTGTAGAGCGTGAGCTTGTGGCGTTTGAGCTGGGTGTTCATCGGGATGGCCTTGATGTCGGTCGGCGGGTTGTTCCGGTCGGACGGCCCGCTTCCTGACGGGCCTTTAGACGGTGGCGTGGCCGGTGGTCGCGCAACGAGCCGCGCATCCGCCGCTGGGGCGGATCGAAGTTCGACAACACGTCGTCCGGCGCGTCATGACCGTCAAACCTTTCAAGACCGATAGAAGCTGTCGCTTCTGCCCGTTTTGATAGCGAAACCGATCATCCCCGGCAAGGTTTAAGAATTAACCAAAGCCACTCCGCCAGCCTGATCCATCCCCGGGAATCTGTCGTAGGAATGCCGGAAGAGCGCGCGCTCCGCGGTCCCGCCTTGGGCCCGAGTTTGCGTGGGATCGCGGTTCTCCCACCCTTGATAGCCAGTTTCCGCAAGGCTATATGCAAGGTTGAGACGATGTCACATCAGCTACAGCATGGCATAAGACCCCGTGCTTGATGGGCAAAATGGGACTTCCCGCGGTGGAAAGCCCGTGACTTGAACCGGCAGAAGCGCCCCGTGAAAAGGGCGGCGCGGCCGGGAAACCCCTAAACGAGATTGGTCGAATGGACATGAATGCTGCAGTTGATGGGCTCCGGGCCCAGCCGGAGAACGAGCGCCTGGCCGAGGTGACGAAGCCTTCCCGCGACGAGGCCGAAGCCGCCGTGCGGACGCTGATCGCCTGGGCCGGCGACAATCCGGATCGCGAAGGCCTGATCGACACGCCCGGCCGCGTCGTGCGTGCCTACGAGGAATTCTTCGAGGGCTACAACATCGATCCCTACAAGGAGCTCACCCGCACCTTCGAGGAGGTCGAGGGGTATAACGACATGGTTATGCTCCGCGACATCAACATCGAATCGCATTGCGAACACCACATGGTGGCGATCCTCGGCCGCGCGCATATCGCCTATGTGCCGACCAAGAAGGTCGTCGGCATCTCGAAGCTCGCCCGCGTGATCGAGATTTACGCGCGCCGCCTCCAGACGCAGGAAACCATGACGGCGCAGATCGCGGACACCATCAATGCCGCGCTCCAGCCGCAGGGTGTCGCCATCCTGATCGAGGCGAAGCATCAGTGCATGACGACGCGCGGCATCAAGAAGCCCGATGTCGCCACCATCACCACGCAGTTCACCGGCGTCTTCCGCGACGATCCCCGCATGGAAGCCCGGTTCATGCAGATGATCCGCGGATACTGAGCGGCCTTCGCCTTGAATAAACCAATCCCCTGATGCGTCATGGCCCGGCTTGTCCGGGCCATCTACGTCTTTAGGATATGAACGTCAAGACGTGGATGCCCCGCATAAAGCGGGGCATGACGTCTTGGGAGAAATGTGTCATGTCATCCGAACCCAATGCCCCCTTCGCCCCCCGCGGCACGAAGGAAGAGATCGAGAAAGGCACGTCCTTCTCGCCGAAATTCGACGCGAACGGCCTCATCACCGCCGTCACGACGGACGCGAAGACGGGCGAACTTCTCATGGTCGCCTGGATGAACGCCGAGGCACTGGCCCGCACCGTCGAGACCGGCGAGGCCTGGTACTGGAGCCGCTCGCGAAACGAGCTCTGGCACAAGGGCGACACGTCCGGCCAGATCCAGACCGTGGTCGAACTCCGCACCGACTGCGACCAGGACACGGTCTGGCTGAAGGTCGATGTCGCGGGCGATGGCGGCTGCTGCCATGTCGGCTACCGCTCCTGCTTCTACCGCCGGGTTCCGAAAGGTGCGCCCGGAAAACTCGAGCCCGTGGGCGCGGAGAAACTGGCGCACAGCCACGGCTGAGCCCCGCTCGAATTTCGTCACATTTCCTCCCCATATAGAGAAAGCGCCGTCTGGCATCGCAGGCGGCGCTGTAGCATTCTTTCGAGTACCCTGGTCAATGAAGCAGTTACGTATGCCTCGTCCGAAAATCGGCATCGCACTTGGCGCCGGCGTGGCGCGAGGATGGACGCATATCGGCGTTCTGAAGGCGCTGACCCGCGCCGGCATCGATGCCGACATCGTCGCCGGCACATCCATCGGCGCCCTTGTCGGCGGCTGCCATGTGGCGGGCAAGCTCGATCCGCTGGAAGAGTTCGCACGCTCGCTGACGCGCAGGCGGATGCTTTCCCTGCTCGATTTCCGCTTCCGCTCCTCCGGCCTCATCGGCGATGCGAAACTCGCCGAACTGATGCGTGAGCATCTGTCGGACATTGTCATCGAGAATATGGAAAAGCGCTTCGTCAGCGTCGCGACCGAACTCACCACCGGCCACGAACTCTGGCTCCACCACGGCAATCTCATTCAGGCGATCCGCGCATCCTATGCGCTGCCCGGCGTCTTCGCGCCCATCGCCGTCGATGGCCGCTGGCTCATCGACGGCGCGCTTGTGAACCCGGTGCCCGTGTCGGTCGCCCGCGCGCTTGGC